>JANYEC010000094.1 GCA_025363295.1 Akkermansiaceae bacterium | reverse complement strand
TCATCGTGGAACGCGCCACACCTAACAGAACTGATTGTTTCCTCATGCTGATTTCGGGATGATTTTTGTCCACCAACTCGACGCGATCCCTCACAGACCGAGTTGTTTGGACTTTTTTGTCAGCCAGTCCAATTCGACGGCCTGCTGGCCGATTTTGGCGTGGAGCTGGGCGCGTTCGCGTTCGAAATCCTCGGCTTCGGTCTTCCCTGAGCCGGGACCGAATATACCCGCTGCTCCCTCGGCCATCGTCTTCTTCCACTCGGAGACTTGCACCGGATGGATGTCGAAGTCCTTAGCGATCTGCTGGATGGTTTTGACACCTTTGAGCGCCTCAAGCGCTACGCGGGCCTTGAATTCGGGGTCGTGTCTTCTTCGTTTGCCTTTCATTTTGTGTGTGTTCGGTTCGATTTAAATGCCGTTCCCACACACCACAATCATAGCTTAGCCAATGGCCCGATTTTCTGGGTCCGCCTCACATTTCCCGCGAACCCGACGGCCCTAGTTTTCAGACACAAGCTGCCGATCAGTCGCCAAAACCACCGGCAAAGGTGCTGCGATCGTGCCACCAGAACCTCACCTGTTTCAAACTAGTCAGAACCTAGATGCTTCCGCTGATCATAGCGCGACTTAACTCGCTTGAAAGCTAACAAAAAGGGAGCCTTTCGGCCCCCTTAAGTCGTTGATTAAGAGGATGGTGGGTAGAGATGGATTCGAACCAACGTAAGCTTACGCTAGCAGATTTACAGTCTGCCCCCTTTAGCCACTCGGGCATCTACCCATTCCACTTAACGCGGGGGCGGATGTATGAGGAGGGGGGCTCGTTTTGACAAGGGAAAACAATGCGCAACCTCGGAAATTTTTCCACACTGCTCGATTTCCCGCAATTTCACTCCACCTTTTTTTCCGGCACCACTAGCACCATTCCCTTGAGCAGCCGGCAGAACGGCTTTTTCGCCATCACTGCCTGAGTCCCCTCGCCTTTCACACTGCCGATCGTGTCTTTGTATTCTACTTCGTAGCGGTCGAGCCGAACGATGCGGATAAACCTCTCGCCCTTTTGATAAATCTGATCCTGAAAAAGTCTCATGACCAAGCCTGCCGGAGCTTTCCCAATCTGGCAAGCGGGCTTCATCGTGTTTTAAACCAAGGCCCCTACATCAGGACAAACAACAGCTACACTTTGCTAACTGACTTGAAATGCCTCCCTGAGGGATTTGAAGCCGTCAACTAGTTTCTCGCTTTACCTACCTTCGAAACAAACGATCTAAAGTTGCTGTGTCCCTCGTCTGACAACCCTCAAGAACTAAATAGTGATAGAAAATATGGATTTCTAAGTAAGCATTACAATCCACCAAAGGAAGCGAACGATGGGAGTGTAGAGGCATGTGTGGCAAGGCCTGACTAGTGCGTTGACAGCCGGGCGTAGGCGAGCATCTTTCCGCTCACAATGGAAATTGACCCGATGGCAAGTGTGGAGGAAACCGACGAGGTGAAACAAAATGCGGCGAACTCGTCCCTGAATACCTACGTCGCCATCACCGTGGCTTTGCTGGCAACCTTCATCGGAATCTGCAAGGTGAAGGATGATAATATTTGCCAAGCCATGCAGCAGGCCCAAGCGGACAAGCTTGACCACTGGTCGTTCTATCAGGCCCGCAATATCCGCGAGGACATCGCCCAATCCACCCTTGAGGAAATCCAACTCAGTGCTGGCCCCAGCCCCTCTCCGGAATTGAATGCCGCAATCAAACGTTATGAAGCGAGGAATGCCGAACAATCCGCCAAAAAGGAGGAACTCAAGCAGCAAGCCGAGGCTGACCAGGCCACCTACGAATCACTCAATTACCGCGATGACCAGTTCGATCTATCTGATGCGTCGATCGCGCTGGCGATCTCATTACTGGCGGTGACGGCACTCACCCACAAGCGCTGGCTTTTCTGGATCGCGGTGGTTCCCACAAGCTATGGCGTCGTGATGGGATTCGCTGGTCTGCTTGGCTGGCACATCCACCCGGACGCATTGATGAAGCTGCTGTCCTGAATCAGCGGTGAATGAAGCGAAGTAAATTGGGCTAATTTAGATAGATTCTATCAAACGATGGCTTTGAGTGCAGTGGGGAATTGTAATGGGCTGGGAAAGTGATCGATGGTGGTTGCGGCGAGGAGTGGCAACCACGTTTTCACACGCTGATTAGAACGTCACGCTCCCTCAAACTTCTCCGTCGGGATAGAGTTGGTGGAACTTGATAGCCTCTACGGCGATGGCGGCGGCGGTGCCGAAGATAGTTTCCACCGTGGCCGTCCGCGACACTTGGGCGGCGGGGCGGGCCAGTCCGAGGATCAATTGTCCGTAATTCTGCGCTCCTGCGACGTGCTGGAGGAGCTTTAGGGAAATGTGCGCGGCATCCAGATTGGGAAAAACTAACACGTCTGCGGTGGGGCGGGCTTCGGCCGCGGGCAGCTTTGTTTCAGCCGCTGCCGGGTCGAGAGCGACGTCGGCCTGGAGCTCGCCTTCGATGCTGATGTCGAGAAATTGTCGGATCGCCTCACCCTGAGCCAGCGCGGCGGCGGCGGCCATGCGGCGTGCGTCTGGCGTGCTGGTCGAGCCTTTGGTCGAGTGGCTAAGCATGGCCACGAGCGGTTTGCGACCGAGGAAATGGCGCGCCAGTTTCCCCGTTTCAAGGGCGATGGCAGCGAGTTCACGGACGTCGGGATTCGGGATAAGCCCGCAATCTGCAAGAAAAAGGATGCCATCGCCACCGAGGTGTTGGAGGTGAGGCCCCATGAGGATGGTGACCCCGAAAATCTTTGGCACACTCGGCAGTGGTTTGATGGTGTGCAGCAGAGCGCGGAAATAGGCGGCGGGCAGCGCTTGGTTACCGCCAACGACGGCATCTGCCTGACCATATTGCACCATCAAAGCGCCGAAATAATGCGGACGGGCGACGATTTCCGCCGAGTCGCCCATTTGCATGGTCCGATAGCGAGCCATGTTTTCAACGCGCTGGCAGAATAGTGGGAAGTCCGATGCCAGAGGCGGATCGATAACATGGACGAATTTTAGCGACACCGAATGTTGCGCTGCCAGCGCGCGGATGCGCTCGCGGTTGCCGAGTAAAATGGGGGCGACCACTTCTTCTCGCACGAGGCGGGCGGCGGCTTGGATGACGCGGATATCCTCGCCTTCGGTGAAAACAACTCGTTTCGGATGGCGGCGGAGCTGATCGAGCAGGTAATGCGTGACGCGATTACCGGGTGCGGGCTCTGTGGAAAAATCGGACATGAAAAAGGCCGGTGCTTGCACCGTGTGAAAAGTCTAGTATGGCTTTGGGTGTGCTTTCAACCGGATTCATCTTCAAATAAAGCAGTGCCCGCTGATTACCACACTCATACGCCGCTGTGTCGCCATGCCGAGGGCGAGCCGGAACCATTCGTCGATGCAGCACTGCTCGCTGGCATGACCGAATATGGAATCTCTGATCACGCGCCCTGCATGCCTGAGCCTTTTGATGAATGGCGAATGCTTTCGTCCGAATTACCCGATTATTTCGAATGGATTGAGCGGGCACGCACCCGGGCCGCCGGGCGAATCCCGGTTCGCGCGGGACTCGAGTGTGATTGGTTAGGCGGTTGCGAAAAATGGATAGCTGAACTCGCATCCCGTTACGAGTGGGACTATTTGATCGGCTCCGTCCATTACCTGAGCGATTGGGATTTTGATAACCCGAAGTGGCTTGGCCGCTGGGCGGAATGCGATGTGGATGCCGTTTGGGCGCATTACTGGAAAACTTATGCGGCTATGGCGGAGAGCGGGATTTTCGACATTCTAGGCCATCCTGATTTGGTGAAAAAATTCGGCTACGCACCGCAAGGAGACTTGGATTGCTTTTACGAGCCGGTGATCGATGCAATTGCCGCCTCGGGCAGCGTGATCGAACTCAACACCGCAGGCTGGCACAAACCTTGCGCGGAAGCCTACCCTGCGCCGCGATTTCTGGAACTCGCTTGTTCTGCTGGAATCGGCCTCGTCATTTCATCAGACGCGCATCAGCCCAGCGATGTGGGGCGGGATTTTCCTCGGGCCATTGAAATAGCCAAAGCCGCTGGCTATCGCGAAACCACCCTATTTGATAAACGTAAACGGCGGAGTGAGTTGTTAGTTTAGTGCATTTGGTGATGCCTTATTGGGATGTCTCTTCGGTAGCGGGTTTCTTTACTGCTTTAACAATGGATTCCTCCACGATTTCAGCGGCGGGTTCTGGAGTCGCTTCCACGGATACTTTGGCCGCAGGCTCGGCCGAGGATTTATCTAACGTTTCTTGAGGCACGTCTGAAGCTGGAGCCGCATCATTCGTTACTTCTGCAGAAGGGATAACTTCTGCCCCAAGCTCAAGCGGACCTTTTGCCTTTTTTTTCTTTTTCTTCTTCGCTTTCTTAAGCTCACCGCTTAGATTTGGAGTGTTTGCTTCGCGGGCTTCTTGCACCACGAGCGTGTCATCGGTATAAAGCAGGATGTGTCCTTGGTGGAGCAGCCAGAAAAGATCCGCTGCGAATTCTGACGGAGGTGCAGTGCTTCCTTCGGGCAAGACGGATTTCCAAAGCCCTTCGAGTTTTGCAGGTTTGTTCTCGCGAATCCAACCCACCATGATCGCAGGGCGCTCCGCAAGCACAGCATCTAACGCTAACGGATGAGGTCGGGCCGGGCCGGTGTGGAGTTTTCCCTGGCGTTTGAAAACGGGAAGGTGCTCGGCTTCGATCGCGCGGCAAACGGCGGGGATCAAAATTGCTGGGTGATTTCTCGCGTGAGTGCCGGAGAGTTTCAAGGAAGTGAGCAGTGCAGGTGATAGGTTTTTCGCGGCAATGGCACCAGAAACGTCCACGGAGCGGCTTTGGTCAAACGCCTTGTCAAAACATCGTGCTCCGATGGCCCGCTCGGCTTCGGCGCGATCATCGATCCATGCTTCATTCGCGTCGCCCTTCATGCGCCAGCGGGTTTTCTTTTTCATTGTTTCTAACCACGCGTTCACCGCTTCCTCGCCGCGCTCGGTACGGACCTTGGACGAGTAAATTTCAAAGGGCATGTTCCCGAAACGCTCGCGATGCAGGCGGCGCAGGTTCGTCTGATAGGAATGGAAGTTCACCGGGCCTAACCACTCGCCGGAGATACCGCAACGGGCGATTGCTTGAAAATTTCCGGTCGGAGGATCCACTTCAATGGTCTCTTCCTCGATGAAATCATTCCTGAGTTCTGAATTCCAAAGATGGCGCAGCGCCTCCTCACGGGTGATGAAAACACATTCATCTAACTTACCACGGAACAACGGTGGGTGAGGTTCGGAAACTTCGAAAATGGCACGGCAGCGGGTTTTTTCTGCTAACAAAATCTTCGCCACGTCGAACAGTGCATAAACCCGTGCCACGGAATGCACCTCTTTGCCAATGAGATGCACGGCCTGCGGGCAAGGGGCGATCGTTACTCTAACACCTTCGGCCGGTGGTGCCTCTTCGCCGCGAGGCGGTCCATCGCGACGATCATTGGAACTGCCACCACGTCCTTGAAATTCTCGGCCTGCACTCCCATCGCGGCCACGCGGGCCTCCATCTCGGTCACGCGATCCACCCTCGCGATTTCTGTTTCCGTTATCCCGATCATCGCGCCTCGGCGGGCGATCATCTCCCCCAGAAAAAGCCTTGGGTTTGCGCTCGGGTTTATCTCCGGCGGCACGCGCCCATGCGGGTCCGAGGGCAAAGCTGGACAATAGGCTGCTCAATGGGTCGTTTTCAGAATCGCTCACAGAGCGAATCCTAAAGAGTAAATTTGAAAATGACAAACCTCGCTTTTCATCAATTCTTAAGATGGTTTTGGCTTAAAATTGTGAGAGAAAAACTCGAAAGCAAGCTACGAAGGAAGTAGAGCATTCGATGGTATTTTGCATTTCCGAAAGAGAGACGTTGTGTTAACAATTCGATGTGCAAGCGCTTTTTCGTATATTCCCAGGTCTTCTGCTGGTTCTTGCCTGCTCTAACTGCTATCAGATAGGGCCACCGGGTGGCGGACCGGACACAACGTATCGTCCGGCACATCGCCCTATACCCAGACGCGATTACGGCGAGATTCATTCGAGTGGCGGATCCCGTTCAAGTGGAGGCAGCTCCATTTCCTCGATGATGCGCCAAGTGAACCTGAAAGTAGATATGGTTCCAAAAGGTACCCTAGGGCGGCGGGTGGTGCGGCCGATGTCTCCCCGCTACATCACGATTCATAGCACGGAAAACTACACTGCGGGTGCGGCCCAACACTCTCTAGCACTCAAACGCGGCACTCTACGTTCGGCGAAGACTCTTCACGGCAATCGCATCGGCTTTCTCATTTGGCACTTCACCGTGGATGAACGAATGGCCATCCAACACATGCCCACCAACGAACAAGGGGAGCATGCGGATTTCGATGGACCCGGCAACCGCCTCTCTATCGGAATTGAAATGTGTGTGAACCGTGGTGCCAGCCTTTCCTCCACCGTCGAGCGCACCGCGAGGCTGACCGCCGTTCTCATGAAGCGGAACGGCATTCCCCTGCAGAACGTGGTACCGCATTATCATTGGCCGCGTCGTGGCAAGCATCCGCCTAACAAAAATTGCCCACATTTCCTGATGGACAACGGACGTCCCGGAGCCAAGTGGCGGGGATTTCTCGGCAGGGTGAATTATTACTACCGTCAGCTGGACACATGAGCACCTCGATGGATGACTGGGGCAGCCCGGGAAACCGGGAGGTGATGCTTGAGCCGGATGTTTATTACGTTTGTCAGCGTTGCACTGCCTGTTGCAAATGGCCGGGCGATGTTAGGATTGCGGAGGATGAAGTTTCCCGGATCGCCGGATTTCTGGGCCTTACGGAAAATGAATTTTTGGATCGATTCACCCGCTTACGCACGAACCGACAGGGGCTCTCTCTCATCGAAAAAGAAAATCACGAGTGCATCATGCTCGATGGAAACGTCTGCCGTATTCATTCAGTGAAGCCCGCGCAATGTAGTGGATTTCCTAACAAATGGAATTTTCTCGGCTGGCGGCAAGTTTGTGAAGCAACTCCAACACCTGCTAGATGATAACGTGATCGATCAACCGCACGTCTCCATAAAAGACTGCCACGGCAAGAACCGCTTGCCGCTTCAGTGTAGTTGCTGGCTGGAGCGTTTCCGCATCCACGAGTAAAAGGTAGTCGATGCAGGTGAGCGGAGATGCCTCGATCCCTGCCCGTGCGATTTCTAGAATTTGCGGGATGTCGTTGCACTGCGCTGCTGCTAACAGAGAGCGCTGGATGCGTGGTGCATCGGCGCGTTGTGCCGAAGTAAGGCGGACATTTCGGGAGGACATCGCAAGGCCGTCATGCTCGCGGACCGTCGGGCATTCGATGATTTTCACAGGCACGTCTAAATCGCGAATCATCCGACGAATAATGGCGAGTTGTTGAAAATCTTTTTCTCCGAAAACCGCCGCATTGCAGCCGCTGATAAGGAAAAGTTTTAAGACCACTGTGCACACACCATCGAAATGCCCAGGCCGAGTGGCCCCACAGAGTCCGGCGGAAAGCAGTGATTCCGTCACGGTCACTGAGCGATCCGCAAAATACATCGCGTCTGTTTGCGGCGCGAAAACCACGTCCACCCCTTCCTTCTCACAAGCTGCTAGATCTTCCTCCAAGGGCTTAGGATAAGCTTCCAAATCCGCCGCGCGGTCAAACTGGATTGGGTTTACAAAAATTGAAACAATCACCATTCCCCTCGGCCCCGCCACATTTCGAGCCGAGCGCATGAGTACTAAATGTCCCTCATGCAGCGCACCCATCGTAGGCACCAAAACTCGCTTGCTGTCGTGCCCGTTCAAAATTTCGCGAAGTGTCTCGCCGGTATTCGCAATCCTCATGCGAAAGCTTAAGCCGTCTTTTGCCTTGCTCGCAAGCCTTAGCCCTTTATTCACGTTGGGGGGATCTTCGTGTCATGTATTTCTTCCCAAAACTTGATCCCATTTGCAATGAGAATTCGGACGCGTGAGAAAGGTGCGCCGCGGCATGGCAGCATCTATCCAAAAAAGATCCCCACACAAACTAACAAAAAATTAACCCGGAAACCGAAGTTGGATAAGGCATCGTTTGGCTACAGGCCGTGTGGTAGAAGGGTTGTGTCGAATAACCGCACACCACACCCCTTCACCAAACGATGCAGAGTTCTTGTAAGCCTATCTTCCCCGGACGGCAAGTCCGGCTCGCTTCCACCACGAAGCCCATCA
>JANYEC010000087.1 GCA_025363295.1 Akkermansiaceae bacterium | reverse complement strand
ACCCAAACGGCTAAGAAACACCAAGCTGTCATCGTCGGTTTCAAACACCGCCTTGCCGCCGTCGCCACGGGCCATCACATGATACACTGCTCCCGGATATTGGAATCTCAACGGCCTCGCCATGACCGCTTTTCTTCCATTACCGCCTCCTCGTCAAACCTATTTTGTTGCAATGCGCGGACTGACCCCATAGACTGACCCCATAGACTCTTGGGGGGCCGGAGGGCATGATGTGAGGCACGAACATGATGCCGCAGGCCGGGGCGCGGAGCATCTTTGCGGCGGGGGGTGGGCGGCGAGGCGGGCGGCGGCGAGGCGGGCGGCGGTGAAGCGGAGCGGAACCGGGGGGGCGGGAACCGCCGCCCGCCTGGCCGTGGGGTGTGTAGTGGCCGGAGGATGCGAGTGATAACGAGCCTGACTTCGTGCTGGCGCGGGGGCTGCATGCCGTAGGGGACTTGTGACTGCGTCGGGTAATGCTGCCGAGGGTATTCCCCGAGGGAACATCCGGGGAGGGAGGGACCCGCTTGCGGGAGGCACCCGGACCGAGATGCAGCATTACACCGCGCACGTCACATGAACCCGGAGGCGAGCAGCTCACGTGATCAGCACGCAGCGGGATGTTTGGCGGGGCGGAGCGACGATCTTTTGGGGTGGGTGAGAGTTTTGTTGAAAAGCGAGACCTGACCTGAATGGCATATCATTACTTTACCGAGACCCACTCTATCAAATCATTAAAATTATTATGTTTCGCTTTCTCTACGATTAAATTTGCTGTTTTTTCATCGAATCCATCAAGTGTTAATCTAAAAACCGCTGATTCCTTATCGCTAGACTTAATCAAATTTAAATAGTTTTCGAGCTCTACGTTGAAGTCAAACCCCTCCAGCTTCTTACCAATGGATTTTATGATACCCTTGAATTTCACTGAAATATCGCCTTGTTGATCTTTTAGGTAAAAAAAATTGATCATTAGCGATAACAATATTTCTCGCTTGATTTCATTCTTCGGAGGCGCATTGGGGCCAGCAATTGAATTTAAAATACTCAAGTATCTTGTAACCAGTGCCTCAGAACCAGCTTTATTAATATCATCAGCACTACAAATTATAGGAATAAATAAAAATAGCCCAATTAAACTATTGATTTTACTTGGCACCGCACCCTCCTTTCATCATGTCGATGATAGTGTCTTCTTGGGTAGATTGCTCTTCAATAGCCTCCTTTATGCCACTTTCGTCGATTGAAAAAATATTATCGGAAGTTATGCTTTCTTGTCCGATAGAACCCCACTTAACGCCACCGCCCGCCTTGCATACGCAACATTGATAGATCCCAACAGTGGAAACCTTAGCGGTCGTCATTCCGCTCACTGATAGCCCTCCCCTAATGAGAGATGCTACCGGAGTGACCTTACCTAAAGCTTCTACTAGCAGAGTTTTCAAAGCTTTACCTGCTGCCGCACCTGCTGCCAATTTTTCGCCTGGAACAACGAAATTACCACCCATTATTGGATGCCCGAATGAAATCGTCGCATACCTAATATTGCCTTCATCTTCTTTACTTTCACAAGAATTCTCAGACAAACCCAGATAATCCCAACCATTCACCCCATCATTCCCAACGAAGCCGTAGAGGTTGATTCCACCTCTTTCCTCAATCGGATCTCTAGATGGCCAATAAGGGATACCCAACGCGGTTTTCGTAGCGGTAGGGCGGATTTTCCGGCGCAGTTGCTGGGGTTGGCGGCGATTGACAGGGCGCGATTTGTTAGGGATCGGAAAAAAATCCCAGACGCGGTTTTTCGCAGTGAGGTTGCTTGCGCCGGGGGCGCGGTCTGTCAGGGCGTAAGCCATTTGCTAGGCTTACGTTTAGCGGCTTTGAGCGGCTAAAGGAAGGAGGATTTTCAGCCCTTGTAAATGTCGCCTCGTGGCCCGATGGCATCGACATACAGCACTTCTCCGGCCTCGATTACGGTCACTTGCAGGATGGCCCGGTAGCTTCCGATCCGGAGCCGCGACCAGCCCGCCATGCCACCACTCATTTGCTTGATCCCCGGATGGCTGGCGATGGTCTCCAGTCCGGCAACTTCCACGAGCGCATCGCGCACCTGGGCGGCTCGATCACGCGGCATTCGGCTGAGGTAGCTGGCGGCGCGACGGTGAAAAACAATGGCCCGCATCAGATTCCCAATTCCTTTTCGAGGTCTTCGAGGCTCACAAAATTTTCCATCCGGCCAGCTTGGCGGTCGGCTTTTGCCTCGCGGATGCTGTCTTTTTCCTCATCGGTGAGATCAAGCCCGTTGGTCTCGATGAAATCCACGAATTCTTCATACGGAATGACCACTTCAAGCGGCTTCCCGCCCCGGTCATACCGAACGCTTTTCTGTAAAATCACTTCCGCTGTCATGGTTTTAGGATAAAGGCTTGCCGCCGTTTTGCGAGTCAGGATTTTTCGACCGTTCTGCCGGGTGGGTTTTGCTGTGGACGGCTTTCAACTGCTCGATGCTCACTTGGGTGTAAATGGCGGTGGTTTCGAGCTTTTCGTGACCGAGGAGCTGCTGGATGAAGCGGATGTCTGCCCCACCTTCTAACATGTGGGTGGCGCAGGTGTGGCGGATCAAATGGCAACTGCCGGGGCGGTCGATCTCGGCTTGTTTGATGAACTTGGTGACCATGCGGCTGAGAACGTCGGGGTTGAATGGCTCGCCGTAACTGGTTAGGAATAGGGCAGGTTGCTGGGCATCGAGGGCGAGGCGCGGGCGGGATTCTTCGAGGTAGCGTTCAAGCCATTTGAGGGCGCGGTTGCCGACGGGAACGACGCGGTCTTTGTGGTGTTTGCCTTGGCGGATTTGAAGGGTTTGGCGCTCGCAGTTGAGGTCGTGGAGCGTGAGCCGGGCAAGCTCGCTGCGGCGGAGGCCCGCGCTGTAGAAGAGTTCTAACATGGCTCTATCGCGGAGGCCGAGCGGGTCGGTGGTGTCGGGAACGGCGATGACGGATTCAATCTGGTGGAGGCCGAGGGGTTCTTTGGGCAGGCGCTTTTCCGGGCGTGGCATTTCGAGTTCGGAGGCTGGATTTGCGGGGATGTGGTTGCCTTTGACGAGGTAGGCGAAGAAGTCTTTGACGGTGCCTAGGCGGCTGCGCTGGGTGCTAATGCCGAGGGGTTTGCCGTTCTGCTTTCTCCATCGCCAAAGGTGGCGTTGGTAGCTTTCGAGGATGGGTTTGGTGATGGCGGCGGGGCTTGTTAGGTCGCGGTCGTTGGCCCATAGCAGGAAAACTTTGAGGGCGTCTTTGCGGCCTTCGATGGTGTCGGCGGTGTAGTTGCGCACGGCGAGGTTTTGGAGGTATTGCGCGGCGTGATGGGCAAGGGTGCCGGGTGCGCCGGTGGGGAGTTCGGTGGCGGTGTTGCCTCCCCTTTTGTCTTGGGCGCGGTGGCGGAGCGGCTGGGTTCGGTTGTGGCCTTTTTTCTTGTTCATGGTGGGAAGAGGGTTGAACCGCAGAGACGCAGAGGTCACAGAGGGACGCAAAGGCTGGGGTTATGGATTTGGGGTTGAGGATGGGCTTGGCGGTTGAAAACCGCCGCCACGGGTGGCAGATACGGCTACGCTACGGCGAACGGTTTTCGGCTCCAGATGTGCGATTCGGAAAGGTGGCAAGGTGCTGGGCATGATGCGGTTTTTTCCCTGTAAATTCATAGGTTTGCCACCTTGCCAAAGGGTTCGGCAAGGTGGCGGCAAGGGGTCTCATTTTCCGGCAAGGTGTGCGGCGTAAGCTTGAATTTCTTGGTGTTTTTGAGGCGGAGTTTGGCGATGTCGATCAGGCCGACATGGTAGCCGGTGGCGGTTTCGGCAGAGTCCGTTAGAAGCTCGTATTGGATGAGTAGGCCGTTGCGCCCGCCGCGCTGGGCGACGTGTTCAAGCTCGATTAAGTGTTCCAAGTGGCGGCGGATCTGGCTTCCGCTCCAGCCCGTGCGCTCGCGGATTTCGCGGCGAGTGAAGCGGGCAAATTTCTGTTCGCTTTTCTCCGCCTTCATCTTTTCGCGGACGTGGCTTTTGATGGTTTCTAACAGGAGGCGGGTTTGCGGTGGCAGTTCATCAAGGCTGCGGCCTAGGACTTCGGGCGCAATGCGGTTGGCGGCTTCGATGTCCTCCAGGGTGACGGGCAGCATGGTGACTTCGCGGCCGTTCACTTCGTGGGTGATGGTTTGGCGCTGGTGCTGGTGGAGCAGCGCGATGGTGTCGATGAGGGTGAGGTATTTTTCATGGTCGCGGCGGGTGCGGGTGCGGCCGCTGGTGAAGGTGAGTTCGCGCGCGTAGGGATTGGCGATGCGCATGGGGACGATGAGCCGTTGCGCGTTCTGCATGATGCGCTGGATGTCTTTGCGGCGTTCGGCGGCAAGGATGCCTTCGATGGTGCGGGCTTCTCTTTGAAGGGTGTGGATGCGCTCGGTTTGGTTGCGGGATTCATCAACCGTTAGAACAAGGCAACGGTTCATCAACTCCTCATCGATGTCGATTGAGGTGGTGGTGAAGACGATGGCAACCGGGCCTTCCACGTGGTATTCTTGGGTTTCCATGCGGCCGCTGTGTGGGTCTTTGCCTGTGCTGGCTATTGTTAGTTCACCTTCGGATTGCAGGAGTTTGAGGGCGTATGATGCCTTTTCCGCGCCTTCTTCTTCGACGATGGCGAGGATCTTGTGCTTCAGGTTTCCCTCGCCGAGGTAGTAGAGGCTTTGGCCTGTCATGGCCGAGTATTTCACTTGGTCTTCCTGCGGGAAGAAGCTCAGGACTGCATCCATGAGGGTGCTTTTGCCTGCGGCGGAGGTGCTTTGAATGATGACGGCCAAGGGCTTGTTGAGCTTGCGCGAGGCGCACGCGAGGTAGGCGGCAAGCAGGTTGGTTTCTTCGCCAACGATTCCGGCTTGGTCGTAGGCGGTGACGATGCGTTTCAACAAGTCGGGTGAACGCAGGAGTTCGAGGGCTTCGGCTTGATCGGCGGCGGTGAGGGCCGGGGCGGTGCTTGTTTCGGAGCGGGCGGCGTTGAGGCGTTGTTCCTGGGCTTGCTCTAACAAAAGCAGGAGCTTGCCAAGGTCGCGCTTGAGCAGGTCTTTTTCGAGGGTGGTTTCTTCACTGGCGCGGTCGATGAATTTCCTTCGCTCGCCGTCGCGGTAAAGGTCTAACGAATCGACGTGCATCAGGCCCTCGCAGGTGAGTCGGAGGGTGATTTTTAGGACTTCGGGCGAGTTGTTCTTTTCGAGTCCGCCGATACGGTAGAGGCGTTGGTTGAAGGTGATTTCGTGGGAGTCTCCCGCCTTCGTAAGTGCGGGCGTGTTGGGTTGATTCGGGGCTTCTTCCTTTTTAGCAGCTAAAAGATTAGCAGCTAAAGAAAGAGGTTGTACTATGGTTTTCGAAAGTTGGGTGAGTTCCGATGCTTCGGGCTTTTGTGGGGTGGATTTTGGTTCGATCCATGCGGCGTTTCTGACGGCTTGGCGGAGGGCTTCGCCGCCTTGGTCGAGGGCGTATTGGTTCGCATCCATGCCCCACGGGAACTTGACGGCGTGGCACTCGATGCCGATGGCTTGCAAGCGGGCGGCGGCCTCTGCCGTGGCGGCTTCTCCGGCTTCGTCAGCGTCGAAGGCAAGCCTAACGCTTTCGATTTTGGCGGCGCTGATCGACTTGAAGATCTCTTCGGTAAAATTCGCGGTGCCGAAGGTGCAGGTGGTGGCTTCCATGCCGTTTTTGATAAAGATCAAAGCGTCGAGGAGGCTTTCGGTGAGGATGATTTCACGGGTTGTTAGATCTCTGAAAGCGTTGGCGTTGAAGATTCCGGCGAGCGGTCGGGCAAGGTAGAGATGGCGGAGGTTCTTGGGTGCTTTCGGGTCGGTGCGGCGACCGTAGAGCTGCACGATGTTGCCTTGCTGCCCGTCCGGATCGACTTTCCTAACAGGGATGACGATGCAGCCGTTGAGATGCTCGCGGCCAGTGTTGCGATAGACGCCGAGGGTTTCGAGACGGGCGCGTATTTCGGCTCCCTGCTTGCGGTTTTTTTCCGGGATGCGAAGGCCGAGGGTGCGGTCGGCAAAGCCGATTTGATAGCGTTTCCATAAATCCGGATCGTCGAGGCCGCGGGATTGTAGGTAGTCGCGGGCGGCTTGGTTTTCGGGGGCAAGCAGGCGTTTTGCGTAGTAGTCGGCGACTTGCTCCAAGAGCTTCGCGTCTTCCGCCGTGTCTTCTAACGGGCATGGCAAACGCGGGACGGTGGCTTGTTTGCGCGGGGTGTCGGGGCTGTGTTCAAATGCAGCCTTGCCGCCGTTGGCGAGGACTTCAAAGGCGTGGCGGAAGCTGATGCCGTCGAACTTTTCAACAAACTGGATCGGGTTGCCTGTCGCTCCGCAACAGGCAGCCATGCAACGCCAGAGTCCTTTGCCGGGGGTGACGATGAGGTTGGGGTTTTCCTTGTCGTCGTGGAAGGGACAGAAGCCTGTCCAGTTGGTGCCCTGTTGTTTCAAGGCAACTCCCCGCGACTGGATCAGGGCGACCAAGTCGGCTTGTTCCTTGATACGGTCGATTTCGGTTTCAGGGATGCGGGCCATTCGTTAGTTGAGAGTTGGAGGTTGAGAGCTGATAGAAAGAGGAAGAGCGGCCTGTTCGCGGTTCCAGCGTTGGCGCATGGTTTTCCAGCACGGTGAGTCTTCGTAATGCTCCTGATGGTCCCACGGATCGAAACGCAGGCCGTCGGTGACATAGAGCCATTGGAGACGGGCGGCGGTGCGGCGCGGATGCGTCAGCAACCGCGCAAGCAGGGCGCGACCTTCGTCGCTCCAGCCGCATTCGGCTCGCAGGCGTTCGCACCAGCCGTGTTGATTCGCCTCGCGCATGAGCGAGCGGCCAAGGGCGGCGAGGTCGGGCGCAAGCCCGCGCTCCAGGGCGAGGCGTTGCCAGTGGTCCCACTCGAAAAGCGGCGGGCGGTAGTCGGTGGGGATGAGCGGCGGATTCATGGGACTGAAAAAAGACGTCAAGTCTGGCGTGAGTTTTTTTGACGCGCCGCGATTTACACGTTATGCGTGTATTTATGCAAGCGATTTCGGTTAATTCAAAAACAGACGGGTATGATGCCGTCATGCGAACCGGCAGACCCATCACCAAAGAAGCCACCTCACTCGGCCAGCGGATCAGCACCGCCCGGCGCGATGCGGGCCTCACCCAGCAGCAACTTGCCGACAAGCTCGGCACCACTCAGCGCGTCATCACCTATTGGGAACGCGAAGCAGTGGGCTTGAAGGCGGAGCAATTAACATCACTGGCCGATGCACTCGGAATCTCGCTGGACAAGCTCATGGGCAAGCCGCAGCCGAAGGCACGCGGCACCGGCCCGGCGGGCCGGGCCAAGCAGATCTTCGACCGTGTGGCCGCTCTGCCCCGAGTCCAGCAACACAGCGTTCTCGACACCATTGAGGCGTTAATGGCCGGACAAGCCGCACTCAAAAGCAAAGCATCCTAACCGCCGCAGCTTCTTCCTTTTAGCTGCTTGCCTCTTTTGATCGAGGGCACCCGAGGATTGAGTCCGCTCCCCCACTCCCGTGATTGCCGATGTTTTGCAAAGCCGATGAACACCGGATTTTGCGAACGCAAAACCGATAGGTGCTCTTTGCCACCGCAGGGCGCGGGGTCAAGTGATCCCGCAGGAATGACCAAGCTGCACGCAACGACGATAGGAGTGGAGGAAGCGCCGGGAATGACGAGGACAGCACTTGACGCCGTAGCGCCCGGAGGTGGCCGTGCGAGCCTCCGATGTGGATGACACGAACGACGCTGCCGAAGCGCCTTCTTGCAACTCCGCTGCGGGAATCTTGCGGGAATCTTGCGGGGGCCGGAGGCATGGTGCGGGAGTGAGTGGCAATGAGCCTGAGAACCCCGGTGGCGGGATTGGCGAATGGCTTTGTGGATTTTTGGGATTTCCAAGAGAGACGGGGATGCCCGGCGGAGGCCGCGCCAGCGGCCCCGGCGGGCATCCCCCTTTCCTTGTTTAATAAAAACATAACTGACAGCGACAAAAACCCCCTTGGCGGCTTGGCTTCCGGATGACAGGCTGGCCTCATGAACATCCCGCCCGAAGTCGCCCGCGCCCAAGGCAACCACGGGATCAAGGGTGCGGTCCATGGGATCAAAGGCGGGCGTCCCCGGCTCGACCTCACCGACGAGCAACGGGCCGAAAGACGCCGCCAGCAGCAGGAAGCCTACCGACGCAGGAAAGGAATCCCTCCCGTCACGCCACGCCCGACGAAGTGGGTTGCGGACTATGTGACCCTTTGGGGCAAGTCTCCATGGGAACCCCTCACCCCGGAGGAGTTCGCCCAGCGGGAACCGTTCTGGAACGCCAGAGTGCACAAAGAGCAGGAAGCCGCCAAACTGCGGGAGGTCGAAGTGCAACAAAGAAAACTCGAACGCCAAAAACGCAGGCAAGAGGGAGGGCGGCAACGTCCGGCTCCGGTGGCTTTTCGGGTGGCCGCAACGCCTTCGGTCGGGCGCAACCAACCTTGCCCTTGTGGCAGCGGTCGCAAGTTCAAGAAGTGCTGCGGCCCCTGATTGCTCCCCTCCGCTTCCGGGCCTCTTCCATTTAGGTTCACTATACTGCCGTAACTGTCCCGATTTCTAACCGAAAAAACCCGCTTTCTGGGGCATTGTGACTGAGTATGAAAAAAGGGGCATTTCGACCGGGATCGGGGGGAAAATGTTTCGTTGCGGGGACTGACCCTAAACACTAAACATGTTGCAATGCGCGGACTGACCCCAGAGATTTGGGACTGACCCCGGAGCCTCTGCGGGGACTGATCCCAGAGACGCACTTCGCTTGGTTTTCTATTCGGGCGCGGATGATATGGTCAGCGCTATTGGTTAGCGCGAAGGTTCATTTATTATCTAACTGTTTATTAATAGAACCCATTTTTTTTGAGTAAAAGCGGTAACCGAAGATACCATATATAGAACCTGCGAATGACAGCACTAGTATAATAATTTTTGGGTAGCTAAGATTTTTCTCAAAGATATACATGACGGACGACTCGATGTGCAATGAACCAAAGACTGCCCAAAAAAAGCATAGGCTCATTTTGTAACGTAATGTTTCGTATTGTTCACTGATTTTTTGTTGATCACTTTTCATTTTGGAATGAATGTATGATTTCTACTGACTACTACAGGGGCATTTCAAGATAGCATCTATATATTGATCATTTGCGAGTGAAAGAGCTGCACCATAACTTGCCAATATAGCAGCCGCAGAAGCCCAATATGAAAATGGATTTTTATCCGCTACTATTTTGGCATCGAGAGCCAACATCGCTAGTACACAAGCCGCGCTAGCGGCCACATACTTGGCAGCTTTTTCTCTTGAAGCCCTTTTTTCACAATCTTCATAACTCTCATTTCCTAACAAGTCCCAGTTGTTCATTGCATGATTTCCAATGAAAGCGTAGAGGTTAACACCTCCTACTTCCTCAATCGGATCTCTAGATGGCCATCTGCCTGTGATCGGGTCGTAGTAACGGTAGCCGTAGTAGTAGAATCCGGTCTCGACATCAAGAGGCTTGGTGCTGAAACGGTAGGTGAACAATTCAGGCATTCCCGTGGCTACCACGGTGTTGCCGAAAGGATCGTATTCGAAGTGGGCGGCGACGGCGGCGTTGGAGCCGAGGTATTCACTTACGTTGCCGTTGCCGTCATAGGTGGGGTAGTAATTTGAAATTTGAGAATTTGAGATTTGAGATTCAGATAAGAGGCCGCCGACTCCGCCTGCGCCTTGTAGCGAGCCGCTGAGGTCTGTGCCCCAGAGGCGGGTTTTCTTGAGAACAGGCGGGACGCCTGTACCCCCTTCGTATTCTGCGATGCAGTTCCAGCCGTCGTTGATGTAGAGGGTGCTGATTCCGCTAGTGGTTTTGGCGATGCGGCGGGATTGGGCGTCGTAGAGGCTAGTGGTGGTGGACGTGCCTACGGTTGTGGAAATCTGCCGGTTTTCAGCATCCCAGACGAGGGCGCTGTTAGTGGCGGAAGAGATGGGGAGTGGATAAGCAGTGGCGTTTCCATCGTCGTCATACAGAGGCGAGACGCCTGTGCCCCCTTCTTGAGGTTGGATGGTGCTGTATTGGTTGAGGGCGTTACTGGTGTAGTTGTCCGTGCCGGGGAGCGTCAGGCTGTCGGCGCTTTTTTTCCGATTGCCGATGGCGTCATATTCGTAGGCGCGGTCGCTGATGTTCACACTGCTGTCGGCGCTCGTGAGTTGGCCGAGGGAATCGTAGCCCCAGAGCCAGCTTGGAAGTGCAGGGAAGGCGGTGCCGCTGGTGTTCACTCCGGTGCGCTGGCCGATGGCGTTCACGGTGTAGTCATACTGCGAAATGACGGCGGTGCCAGCTTTGTTTTGTTTGGAGGCGAGGACGTTGCGGGTGGGTTCCCACGTATTGGTGACGGTGTGGACGGGTCCGGTGAAGGTTTGGAGGAGGCTGGAGTTCGGCACGTAACCATAGGTGAAGGTTTGAGGGGACGAGACGTCCCCTCCCCCTATGACGGTGGCAAGTCGGCCATCGGTGGTTGAGTAACTGTAAGTAGCCTGATTCTCGATGGTGGTGCCGTTCTTGAGCTGGAAACCCGTGTTACGGCCCAAGGTGTCCTGGCTGCGGTCGAGGACACGGGTGAAGTCCGGGGTGCCGTCGAGGTTGAGGTCGTAGGCAATGGTTTCGTAGTCGGGCCGGAGGGTGGCGGGATCGTAGGTGAAGGTGCTGGTGGCGACGCCGTTAGTAACGGATTTCTGGCGGCCGAGTTTGTCGAAGGTGATGGTGAAGTCGGGGGTGGTGTCACTGTAGTCGGTGGTGGAGAGTTCTCCCGCAGTGGTGTAGCCGTAGATGGTGACGATGCGATTTTGGGAACCACTCGCGGTTCTGGCCCAGGTGCGTGTGCGAAGACGACCCGCCGGGGTATAAGTGTAGTCTGTGCCTTTGGTGTCGGCGTATTCCTTGCGTTCGAGCTGGTTGCGGCTGTTGTAGTGCCAACTGGTGGCGTCATAGTTTCCGGTGGATTCGTCCGGGGCGAGGGCTAGGTTTGTGCTGCGTTCCGACCCAGACGATGAACGTCCGGCAATTCGCCAAGAATCTGATATGGACGGCTTGTTGGACATCGGCAGGGTTTTGGCGTCGGAGCCAGCTCTAAAGGGAGGCGTGGAATCGGGCAAGCTATTTCCTCGTACTATAGTGCGAAGAAATTCCAGACGGTTGTCGATACGCTGCTTATCTTGGAGCAGTGGGATAACCTAGATTTAAAACGGCTTGTCGGGCGGGTGATCGCTCGGCACCGGGCAAGTGCGGACGTGACGCAAGAGAAACTGGCCGAAATGGCCGGTCTTGAGAGGGGATACATTTCCCTGATGGAGCGTGGACTTCGGATGCCGACCGTAGATACGATTTTCAGACTTTGCAGGGGTTTGAAGGTTTCACCGTCTGAGATAATCCGTGACATGGAAAAACAGGTGGACGTTGAGTCGAAGGCGTCGAAGAGGGTCTGATCTTGGCTGGGGAAAAGACTTTCCCCACGCGGCTACTGCGCAAAAGCCTGCCCAAACGCGAACTCCGCGCCACCCACGACTCCGACTATCTTGAACAACTCCTCTCCCTAATCTAGGGACCCTGTTACCAGATCCAAAGATTTCGCGTTCCGATCCAATATAACCTGTGTAAGCTCCAAAGCGTGCCGTATCTGGAAATCAAACAACTCCACACCCATTTTACCCAGCGCACTGGGACGATTTTTTCGCCCGGAAAACATGTCATCCGTGCGGTGAACGGGGTGAGTCTGAGTCTTGAAAAAGGTGAAATTCTAGGCCTTGTCGGAGAATCGGGCTGTGGAAAATCCACGCTTTCACGTACGATCATGCAACTCGTCCCAGCGACTTCAGGCACGATCATTCTCAATGGTGAGGATTTATCGAAACTCTCAAGCTCCCAAGTTCGCAAGCGACGATTGGATTTCCAGATGGTTTTCCAAGATCCCTACGGTTCGCTCAATCCCCGGCTCACCATCTTCTCCACCCTCGCCGAAGCTGTCCGCCAACGCCATCCGAAGCTCAAGGGCAAAGCCCTTTCTACGCGGGTGGAAAGTCTCATCGCCTCCGTCGGACTCAATGCTGATGCCATGCGGAAATACCCACACGAGTTCTCCGGCGGCCAACGCCAGCGGATCGCAATCGCCCGCGCCCTCGCGCCGGAGCCGAAGCTCATCATCGCCGATGAACCGGTGTCAGCGCTTGATGTCTCTATCCAATCTCAGATTCTCAATCTCATTAAATCCCTCCAAAAGGAATTGGGCCTAACAATGATTTTTATCTCCCACGATCTTGGCGTCGTCCATTATATCGCGGACCGGATCGCCGTGATGTATCGAGGAAAAATCGTAGAATCTGGGGAGGCTGGAAAAGTGTTCCACCACCCTGAGGCGGACTACACCAAGCAGCTGTTAGCCTCGATCCCGAAGTTGGTGACGCATGGTTGATCCGACACTCTCGATAGCCATCCGGACCGCCCGCAACATTTCGACGGCATGCGCCCCATCTCCGTGAACGCAGATCGTTTTAATCACCCCGGCTTGCATCATTTCGATTGCCTGCGCCACCGCTTCGTTGATCGTTAGAATGATCGCTCCTGCCTCACTTCGCGGTACGAGTGATCCGTCATGGTGGTAACGCCGATCTACGAATCCTTCTAGGCGCACGGTTAGGCCTGCCGCCTGTGCTGCGGCCGCGAGCTGGCTGTTAGGCATCGCGTAGATCATCGCCTGCGGGGAAACTTTTCGCACTCCCTCGGCCACCGCTGCGGCTAACAGGGGATCCCGATTCGCCTGATGATAGAGTGCGCCATGAGGCTTTACATGATGGAGTGGAGCCCCAGCGAAACCCGTGAGTTTTTCCACCTGCCGAGCCACTAGATCCGTTAGCCTATCGGGCGAAACATTCATCTCACGACGGCCAAAATTTTCTCGATCCTCATACCCTGGATGCGCGCCGATCGCCACACCAGATGCCCTTGCCAACTCAAGGGTGCGCTGCATGAGTTCGTCGCTTCCGGCATGGCCGCCGCAAGCGATGTTACATGAGGTGACGAGGCCGAGGAGCGCCGCGTCATCGGCTCCGCCCTCGCCGAGGTCTGCATTCAAATCAATTTCCCAAGGCCCGTTGCAACTGGTGCATTTCACGCAGACATTTGCCCGAGTTTTTCAGAGGCGGCCAAGGAGAAACGCCCGCGTCCCAGAGTTTTTCTTTTCAATGCGGGGAACCACTTCCAAGGTTCGGTCGCTTCCTGTTTTACCATGGATCATCCCGAAACCATCATTACCAATTATCCGGGGCTCAGTAATTTTCTAACTGAAAAATCATGGCAGCGGTTCTTTGGATCATCGACTCTGGCACGCAGTCAGAGTTACGCAAACTCTCGGTGGGTGACACACATTTCACAAAAGGATCCGGTGGGAACCGAGCTGCTGTGCCTGAAAGCCAAGATCAAAGGCTTTTATAACAGCTCGTATAACACTCAGTTGTTCTTCTTTTTCAGGGATCACCAATGGACCGTTGAGTCGGAATGCTCATGTCCCGTCGGCTACGTTTGCAAACATGCTTGTGCCTTTTTGAAAGTGCTCGCCGCAGACTTAGGCGAGTCCTCAAAAAATCCAAAATTGCTTCCTTTCCCCGCACCACCGATGCTGGACCCCTTCACCTCCGCTTGGTTGCGCGAGCTTGAAAAGGCCGTCCGAGCCGACGCCGCACCTGCTAAGAAATCAGCTGTTAGCGCAAAATTTCTCGCCTACTGCATTGAGATGCCCCTTTACGAAAACCCACCTCTTCCGATTCTTGTGCTGCGCGTCGGCAACCGAAACAAGGACGGCAGTGTGACGATCGAAAATTCCACCGCCACAGCAGACATCACCAAGCCGCCGAAATACATGGCGGAATCCGACTTCCGCTTGGTCACGCTCTACCGCCAAATCGAGCGGAAACAAGGCGGCTATTACGGCGTAAAGCTGCACGGGCCGGGTTGGGAAGAATTTCTTAAAGGTGCTCTCGAGGAAGACCGTCTTTTCTACATGACCGGTCGCCGGAGTTTTGGGAATCCAACCGTCTCATCTCTCTCTGCTGGCCCCGCCGAAACAATCGAGGCCGCATGGCAATCGCAAGTCGACGACTCTACCCGCCCTGTCCTGAAATTCACCCGAGAAAATCTTCAACTTCTTCCCACCGAGCCCCCGTGGTATGTCGATCTATCAGCCATGCTGACTGGCCCGGTGGAAAGCGAATTGCCCGCCGCTGTTTTAACTGCATGGGAGAAAGGCCCCATTATTGGTGCTGATAAAATCCCTTTGCTGCTAGGTCGCCTCGGCTCCATTTCCGCAAAGCCTCTGCCCACCCCCATCCCGCTCAAAACCGAAGCGAAACCCGCGTATGCACCACAAGCATGCCTGCACATTTGTCGGCGAAAAATCGGCCCCATCTACGACATGACCGATGTCATCATCGGCCTGCCCACTTTCCGTTATGGTGATAGCCCGGCTCTCCCGCCACTCGCAATCCATGCCATTCCCATTTATACCGAGATGCAGGATAACACCCGCACCACTTGGCCGCGCGACGCCAAAGGAGAGGCCCGTCATCTTAGTAAACTCTTAAAGTCCGGATTCATCGCGCTGTCGGACATCACGCCCTCCAGTTATCTGGATAACACCACACGCCTCGCCGTCACCCTGCCAGGTCATTTACAAGGTAATGTAACATCTTGGTTAGATTTTCAAGAAAGTCCTCTCGCCGCCAAGCTTCGCGAGGCGGGCTGGTCTTTCGAAATCGACCCCAAGGCCGGTCTAACGGCTCATAACGCCAGCGAGTTTTTCCCCGCCCTCGAAGCCGACCCGGACCACGGGATTGATTGGTTCCGCTTCGACATGCAGTTCGAAATCAGCGGGAAAAAACTCAGCCTCATTCCGATCATCGCCCGCATGATCCGTGAGGGTTTTCCGCCATCCGATTCGCCGAATCTACCAGAAACCATAGCCGTTCCCTGTGAAAATCCAGAGGACGGGTTCATTCGTTTTCCCGCGCGGAGGCTGCTAGAAATCGTCGAGCAAGTTTGTCACTTGTTCCATGGCAATGAGACTGGAGATGGGCCCCTTCACATGGATCGGCTCGCCGCCGCTGGGGTCGCGGCTTCGCTCGCCATTGATTCCTCAGAGACCACTCGCGCGTTGGCCAAGCTGGGACAGGGCCTCAAAAACATTACCTGCCTCCCTCTCGCGGAAGTTCCCGCCACCATCTTGGCAGATCTCAGGCCCTATCAGCTCGATGGCTACCGCTGGCTTCAGTTTTTAGCAGCGCACAGTCTCCACGGCATTCTTGCCGATGACATGGGCCTCGGGAAAACCATCCAAACTCTCACGCACCTCGCCGCCGAACACGCCAAAGCTCCCGGCAAACCATCACTGGTCATCGCCCCCACTTCCGTCGTTCCTAACTGGACTGCGGAAGCGGAAAAATTTACTCCCCATCTCAAAATCCTCACGCTGCAAGGCAAGGGTCGCACGGAAAAATTCGACGAAATCTTCGCTGCGGACATTGTTCTAACATCTTACCCACTGATCAGCCGGGATTTCGAAGTTTTTCAGAAACAGGATTGGCACCTTGTCGTGTTAGACGAGGCGCAATACATTAAAAATCCAAAGGCAATTGTCGCTCAAAGCGTGTGCAAGCTCAAGGCCGCCCACCGTCTTTGCCTCTCTGGCACGCCGATGGAAAATCACCTTGGCGAGCTTTGGAGCCTCTTGCGTTTCCTTATGCCGGGCTTCCTCGGAGATGAAAAATCGTTCAACACCCAGCTCCGCAGGCCCATCGAACGCGACCGCTCCGGCGATGCCCAGCTCGCCCTCAATCGCCGAGTTTCCCCACTGATCTTGCGCCGCACCAAGGACCAAGTCGCCACCGATTTACCGGAAAAAACCACGCTCATCCACCACATCGATCTCAACAAAAAACAGACCGATCTTTATGAATCCGTCCGCGCCTCGATGGATAAACGGGTGCGCGATGCGATCGCCGCCAAGGGCCTCGCAAAGTCCCACATCATCGTGCTCGATGCGCTGCTCAAACTCCGCCAGATCTGCTGCCACCCACAACTTTTGAAGTTTCCCGCGTCACAGGGCATCACCGAATCCGCGAAGCTCATTTATCTCACTGAAGAACTGTTGCCGACTCTGCTAGAAGAAGGACGGCGCATTCTGTTATTTTCCCAATTCACTTCCATGCTCGCCATCATCGAGGCGCATGTGGAAAAGGAAAAAATTCCGTTTTTAAAACTAACTGGCCAAACCCAAGACCGCGCGATCTTGGTGAAACAATTCCAAACAGGTGCGATCCCGATTTTCCTCATCTCTCTCAAAGCTGGCGGCACCGGCCTGAACCTCACCGCGGCTGATACCGTCATCCATTACGATCCTTGGTGGAATCCCGCCGCCGAAAACCAAGCCACGGATCGCGCCCATCGGATTGGCCAAACTAAGCCGGTTTTCGTCCACAAGCTCGTTTGCCGCGGCACCATCGAAGACCGCATTCTCGATTTACAAAAACATAAATCCGCACTCGTTGAGGCGCTGCTCTCCGAGGACACTACTAAGCTCAAAATCGACGCCGAGACGCTCTCGCATTTGCTCGCCCCGCTGAGCTGATCACGCGATCGTTGCCGAGGCGCAATTTCTCGTCTATCCTCACTCCAGAAATGAATTCCCCCGCACCACTGCGCTACTGTCCCGATCTTCTCCACTATTCCCGCCGGATTACCCGCGAGGTGATGGTCGGAAACGTCGGAGTCGGCGGGGCTAATCCGATCCGGGTGCAGTCGATGATCACCTCGGATACGCGTGACACCCCAGCCTGTGTGGCGGAAGTGCTCGGGCTTGCGGAAGCGGGCTGCGAGATTGTCCGGATCACCGCTCAGACGAGAATTTACGCCGCAAATCTGGAAAACATCGCGCGCGAAGTGCGGGCTGCGGGATGCCATGTGCCGCTCGTCGCCGACATCCATTTCAAGCCCGACGCCGCGATGGAAGCTGCGAAGTGGGTAGAGAAAGTCCGCGTGAATCCCGGGAATTTCGTGGATAAGAAAAAGTTCGAAATCCGCGAGTATAGCGACGCACAATATACCGAAGAGTTAGAGCGTATTCGCGAGGAATTCACACCACTGGTACATCTTTGCAAAAACCTCGGACGGGCGATGCGGATCGGCACGAACCACGGGTCATTATCTGATAGAATTATGAACCGTTACGGCGATACGCCGCTCGGGATGTGTGAAAGCGCCTTGGAGTTCGCAAGGATCGCGCGGGAGAACGATTATCATCAATTCGTCTTCTCCATGAAAGCCTCCAACCCGAAGGTGATGATCGAGGCCTACCGCCTTCTTGTCGCACGGTTAGGGGCAGAAGGTCCAGATTGGAACTACCCGATCCACCTTGGCGTGACAGAGGCTGGCGATGGTGAGGACGGGCGGATCAAAAGCGCTATTGGAATCGGTTCGTTGTTAGCAGATGGCATTGGTGACACCATCCGCGTTTCGCTAACAGAAGACGCCGTTTATGAGATCCCGGTGGCACAGGCGATTGCAGGCATTTATAACGCCTGCCCTCCAAGTGCAGCGCGTAGCTGGGGCGTCTCGCCCCAGGCCGTTGCAGGGGCGTCTCGCCCCGATCTTCCATTAGAAGCCCAAAATATCCGCCCTGACTGGGACCATCTCACGAAAAACTCCTCCACCCACCTTCCCCACTGGCGCATTCCCGGGGCCACCTATGCCGTTACATTCCGCCTCAAGGATTCTCTCCCTGCCTCCGCCCGGCAGGATTACCAACAGCAAAAAGAAATTCTGCATAAACGACTGGAGGATCTGCTTTTAAAAAAAGAATCCCGCAGCGTGATGGAAGAACTCATCGCTATCCGTGCCGACATCACCGGGCTTCAGGAGACAATGTTAGAGTCCGCTTTGGACGAATGTCACGGTGCCTGTCACCTCAAGCGTGGTGAGATTGCTAGAGTCGTCGCGGATGCTTTAAAACATTTCAACGGGACTCGTTATGAACTCTTTGCATGGTCGGTCATGCCGAATCATGTGCATGCGATCCTCCGTCCTGAACATGGATATGATCTGGAAAAAATCATCCAGTCGTGGAAATCGTTCACTGCCAAGAAGGTGAACGAGATGCTTGGGCAAAGTGGCGTGTTCTGGCAGCAGGAATATTATGATCATCTCATCCGAGACGGTGAAGATTTTAGGCATCAGGTTCGATATGTTTTGAATAATCCGGTGAAGGGGAATGCGGTGCGTGAATGGACGGGGTCGGTTTTTGGGGATTCATGGGAAGAAGTGCTTGGGGCGAGACGCCCCAACAACGGCCTGGCGCAAGATGCACCAGCTACTTTAGATAATGACGCCTTCGCGCCATCCTACGATCCCTTTTCCTATCAGAGACGCGCAAGTTCCCCGCTCACCATCATGGGCCATGACCTCGGTGGGGAGAACACGGTGCGTGTTTTCACCACACAGGAACGTTGGAACGCTCTGGCTCACAAAATCGCAGGGATGGGTGATTTCAAACCGGAGATCATCGTAGAAAAATCTGGTGTGTTAGGAGTTGATCCGCGCGATGAGGCGGCAGTTTCGTTTTTAAACAGCTCCCAGGAAATCAAACTCGTCACCGTCACCGATGGCCTCGACCTCGAAGTAATCCACGCCTTCCGCCAGCTCGCCTTCTGCCTTGATGCTCGCCATCCCATCTTGCTGAAGGACACGCTGCACCCGCCCGAGGGTGACACGGATTTTCTAACTGCCCTGCTGCCCGCCGCGCAGAACATTGGCTCTTTGCTCAGCGATGGGATCGGCGATGCGATTCTCGTCCGTGGCGAAACCGCGCCCGGGCAATCGCTGCGGCTGGCCTATAACATCCTTCAAGCGGCTGGGACGCGAATTTTCAAAACCGATTACGTCGCCTGCCCGAGCTGCGGCCGCACGCTTTTCAATCTCCAACAGACCACGCAGAAAATTCGTGCGGCCACGGGCCATCTCAAGGGTGTGCGCATCGCCGTGATGGGCTGTATCGTCAACGGTCCGGGCGAAATGGCGGACGCGGATTTCGGCTACGTTGGCGGCGCACCTAACAAAATCAATTTATACGTTGGCAAAACTGCGGTGAAATTCAATATCCCTGAGGCCGAGGCAGTCGAGCGCCTAACCGATCTGATCCGCGAACATGGCAAGTGGGTGGACGCTCCTGTCCCCGCAATTGCTGAAGTCTAATCTTTTTCCCATGGCTGATTCCGATACTCTAACGAAGACCCACGAGGTGACGCAGATTGATGTGCCATGGAACGTCATCGTCCACGATGATCCCGTAAACTTGATGGGTTACGTGACGATGGTGCTGATGAAAATTTTCGGCTACGATGAAAGCAAAGCCACCCTTCTCATGATGCAAGTCCACAAGCAGGGGAAATCGATCGTCTGGTCCGGGGAGCGCGAGATGGCGGAATTTTATACCCAACAACTCCAGGCCCATCAGTTAAAAACTTCGTTAGAAAAAGCGGAATGAAAGCGATGCCCACGCTTGAAGGAGGCCTCCGCATCGACACAGAGGATGCCAGCGATTGGGAGCTCCTTCGCTCAATCATCGCCGATACTAACGGTTGTGATAACGATCTAGCAACTCGCCTCGGCGGACTCATCAGCGAGGATGCGGGCGCGGAGGATTGGGAGGAGTACATCGTCCCCGACCTCCGCGAAGCCTTCCAAGATGAGCTTGCACAAATCGCCGCTGCGATAGAATCGGCAATCTTCCATGCCGAAGGTGGCCCGGGCCCGATCTGGATCACGCCGGACGACGCCTTTCAATGGTATAGCTCGCTCAACCAGGCGCGCCTTTCTCTGGAGGAGCATTTCCAATTTGGCCTAACTGAGGAGCTCGACCCCAAAAATTTCACACCCACCCGTCGCGCTGCTTTTTTCCGCTCTAAGTTCTACTGCACGATCCAGAGCCTGCTGCTGGAATACGTGATGGGGTGAAATTCTTCAATTTCTTGCCAAGTTTGCCAAGTTCCCCTTCACTGCGGGCCGCTCGCCGCACACCCTTGCGGCGCGGATCGAAACAACCCATGGCACTCATCGTTCAAAAATACGGCGGCACTTCTGTCGGCTCACTCGATCGCATCCGCAACGTGGCTGCTCGAATGAAATGCACCCGCGACGGTGGCAATCAAGTCGTCGCCGTGGTCTCCGCAATGTCCGGCGTGACCGATGGCCTCATCAAGATGGCCAAAGAGCTTTCCGAAAATCCCAGCGAACGCGAACTCGACGTGCTGCTCTCCACCGGCGAACAACAATCCATCGCGCTTCTCTCCATTGCCCTTCACGAGCTCGGCGTGGACGCCACCTCCATCACCGGTAGCCAAGCCGGAATCCACACCACCGGCTCGCACACCCGCGGCCGCATTATGAACATGGACCCCTCGCTGATGCAGAGTTTCCTCGATGCTGGGAAGTCCCTCGTCGTCGCGGGCTTCCAAGGGGTGACACCGGACGGCATGATCCACACTCTCGGTCGTGGCGGCTCGGATCTAACAGCCATCGCCGTCGCCGCCTCGCTCAAAGCCGACGTTTGCCAAATCCTCACCGATGTAGACGGCGTTTACACTTGTGATCCACGAGTCGTCAAAAACGCTCGCAAGCTGCCTGAAATTTCCTACGACGAAATGCTCGAAATGGCCTCCTCAGGCTCGAAGGTCATGCAGTCGCGCTCCGTCGAGTTTGCAAAAAAATTCGGCGTCATTTTCGAAGTCCGCTCCTCACTTAACGATAATCCCGGAACACTTGTGTTAGAAGAACATCCCAACATGGAAAACGTCGTCATCCGCGGCATCTCGATCGAGCGTTCACAAGCTCGCATCACCATCACCGGCATTCCCGATGCTCCCGGCATGTCCGGCCTGATTCTGGGTGCTCTTGCCGATGCGGAGATCAATCTCGACATGATCGTTTCTAACATCGCGCACGATGGGTTCGCCCGCCACTCGTTCACGATGCACTCCAGCGACCTCGGAAAAGCCCAGGCCGCGCTCAAGCCCGTGCTCGCGGACCTCGCGCCAAACTCGAAAATCGAGACGGAAGCCGGCATCGCGAAACTTTCCGCCGTCGGCATCGGCATGCGTTCGCACTCCGGCGTGGCCGCCACTATGTTCAAGGCCCTCGGCAACGCGGGCATTAACATCGGCATGATCTCCACCTCGGAAATCAAGATCGCCGTGACCGTGGACGAGCCACGGATCGAAGACGCTGCGCGGGCGGTGCATGATGCCTTCGAGTTGGACAAAGTGCCGGCGTAGTGGCGATCACCGGTCGCGTATTGCGACTTCGCTGCTAGGCGTCATTTCCCGCTGCGACGACAAGCCATGTTGCCTGATCTTATTTTTATGCCGTGAAATTAAGGTCAGCTGACTGATCTTAATTTGGTTGACGGGAGCTAAGATCAGATTATTGATCTTAACGTGATTGAGATCACTCCAGAACAGGTCGAAACCGCCCTCCGCGAGGAAAATCCATGGTGGAGTGAGATTCCCATGCACCCCGGCCGTTTCGATGATGCCAAACCACGGCGTTTTCTCCCGGCGTTTCTGAAACTGATCCAAGCCGTGACACCGAGACGGGAGGTAATTCTTTTGGGTCCCCGCCGTGTCGGAAAAACCTTTCTCATTCACCACGCTATCCGCGAGCTCCTCCGCAGCGGGGTGGCGGGAGACAGGATCCTCTACGTTCAAATCGACAATCCCATTTACGTCGGGGCGTCGCTGGCAGAACTCTTGGAAGCATTCCATCGAGTGACCGGGACGGATTGGCGAACGAAAAAATGCCACGTTTTCTTTGATGAAATCCAGTATCTGCCGGATTGGGAGGTGCATTTGAAATCCCTGCACGATGCCGGGAGCGTGACGCGTTTCGTCGCGTCCGGTTCGGCAAACGCAGCTCTTGGGCGAGGTAGCAAGGAATCCGGAGCCGGGCGATTCACGGATTTTTTACTGCCGCCGCTGACGTTTGCGGAATTCCTTCACTTGCGGGATGTGGGCGACCTTGTTGCTCGGGACGAAAAAGGCTGGTTCGCCACCGAAATCGAGACGCTCAATCAGGAATTCATCCGCTACCTGAACTTCGGCGGTTATCCCGAAGTCGCTCTCGGCCCGGACCTACAGGCGAACCCCGTCCGTTTCATGCGGTCCGATATCATCGACAAGGTCCTCCTCCGCGACTTGCCGAGCCTCTACGGCATTACCGACGTGCGAGAGCTCAACCGACTCTTCACCATGCTCGCTCTCAACTCCGGCAAGGAAATCTCCCTCGACGCTCTTGCCTCCAGATCGGCGGTTTCAAAAAACACGCTCAAACGCTACATCGCCTACCTTGAAGCCGCGTTTCTGATCCGCACCATCACCCGCGTCGATCAACATGCCGGCCGTTTCCAGCGTGATCGAAGCTACAAGGTCTTCCTCACGAACCCCTCATTGCGGACCGGCCTGTTCGCGCCGCTCACGGAAAACGACGAAGCGTTGGGCAGTTTAGTCGAAACCGCCATCTTCGCCCAACGGTTCCACCGGCTCGGCGAGCAACTGCACTATGCCCGCTGGAAATCAGGTGCCACGGACCATGAACTCGATCTCGTGGAACTCGATCCTGCACTCAGGGCCCGCGAGGCCGTGGAAATCAAATATAGCGACCGGGTCGCGAAACAGGCTGGAAGCTGGGAACCTTGGATCCGGTTCTGTCGCGAGAATCGCCTCAAC
>JANYEC010000049.1 GCA_025363295.1 Akkermansiaceae bacterium | reverse complement strand
ATGGGGCATCCTGCTTCAGTAAGTCGATTGGTGTGCAGTGTGAAACAGAATCTGAAACAGAAGAAAAGAGTCGATGAATTGGATAAAATGTTACAATGCGCGGACTGACCCCAGAAACGATGACGGCGGGAGAGCGGTTTGAACGGGAACATAGGTTACAAACTAACCGACAACATGGGTTACACTTTTCTTTCTACTTTTCATCTTTTCCGACCGCAAGCTTCGACTCCCAACGCTCGGCGTAGGCCGGAGGCCGGAGCCGGGCGTTGGGAGTACGCTCCAGCCATCCCAGCTTCACATTCGCATACCGAACCGCCAGCAATCCAGTCTCTGGAGACTCCTCGATGGCCACATCCACTCCCATCAACGACTCACTCACATAGCAGGTATTTCCATTCAATGAAATGAACCCCGCACGGTTCACCCGCTTGGTTTTTACACCCGCCTCATAGAGCTTCGGTTTGATACGCTCATCGAGCCGTCGTGCGGAGGGTTGATACACTTCGGCAGGTGTCCTCATCCCCAGCGCCTCATGCGGGCGATCCTCGTTGAACACCTTTTTCCACCTGTTGAACCGCTGCTGCTGCGCCCTCCGGTTCGCGCTTCCAGGCTTGCAACATTCCGCTTTCATCGTCCGGTGCATACGCTCATGACAACCATTGTCCTGAGGGCATCCCGGACGGCTGAACTGCACCTCAATCCCCAGTCCGATCCACCACACACTCAGCTTGCTCAACCCCCCCGGGCCACTTGATGCAAACGGCGATCCGTTGTCCACCCGGATGATCTCCGGCAGCCCGTATTGCTTGAAAACATTACGAAATTCCCGCTGAGTCCACTTCACCGTCATGTCCGGCATCACCTCTGTTTTCATCACAAAGCGGCTGTGTAGATCGCTTATCGTCAGCGGATCACAACGCATCCCGTCGCCCAACGTGAACCAGCCCTTGTAATCCACACCCATCACATGATTGCAGCGTTCAGGCGCGGTAAGCGTACCTCGTTCCACTTTGAAAATCCCGCCCCTTTTCCTACGTGCCTTCACCATCCCATGCCGCTTGAGAACCTCGCCAACGGTGCTGACCACTGGAGGGCTTCCCACCCCGTGCTTTATCCCCAGCACATGCTGGATTTTCTTCGCCCCCCACGTCGGATGCAGCCGCCTCTCGGCCACAATCAGCCTCTCCACAGCCTCATCGGTTCGGCACGTCACAGACTTCGGAGCACGGCTCTGCGGCGCGAGTCCAACCACCCCATGTGCCGCATGCCTATCCCTCCACTTGTGCCCGGTCTTGCGCGAGATCCCAAAGGTCTTGCAAAGCTCCGACATCGTAAAATGGCCGCTCGAAAGCAGACTGACAAATTGTTGTTTTTCTTCCATTGGTGACACGTTTTTCCAGGGCATGTGCCCAGACTAATGTGTAACCTATGTCCTCGGTTTTTTTGTTACCTATGTGGTCGGTTCATACCCGGACTGACCCCAGAGAATGTTTACTCGGTTCATACGGGGACCGATGGGGACCTGAAACCCGGGCGGCTTTTCGACCATGAGATTCTGTCACGACTTTTCAGCTATGTTTCATGGATTCTGATCGCGGTGTGCCTCGGATTCGTAGCGGCGTATCGGTTCCGTGTTTCCCAGATGGCACGTCGGTTGGCTGGGAGGATTGAGGAGCTGCTAGATCGCCGCGATTGGGGCTGGGTGATGGGCGCGGGAGTGCTGCTGCCGTTTGCTTTCGTGATGGCGGTGAACCGGCTGACTCCGCTGGGCGGCAGGCAATTCGGGGTGCTCGGAAATGAGATGTTAATGCCCGCCGCGCATTTTCTCGGGCTGCTGATGCTCTGGCTGATCGTGCCAGCACAGGTGGTGAATTGGCGCTTGTCGAAGCGAGCGGGAGCGTTCGGAGTTCCGAAAGCGACGCGCGTGGGCTGGCTGGCGGTATTCTGCGCAGCGGCGTTTGTGCCGATGGTCGGCTGGACGGTGGTGTCACGAGCTTTCGATGATTTTAGCCGGATTTGGCTGATGCATCTGTTGAAATTTGAGATGGAAGCGGGGGCCCCGGCTTTGGTGTTTTTTGTCACCTTGGGATTATTGGGAATTTCCGCGCTGTGGGTGATTTTCCAGATTTCAGCCGCTATTTTCAGCCTCGCAAACCGCTCGATCTGGCGTGCGGCGGCGTCCTTGGTATTGGTCCGGGTGTACGCTGCCGCGATGCTGTTGCTCGCGTTGGCGGCTGTTGGTTTCAAGGCGTCCGCGCAATATTGGTTTGATCGAGACATGCTCGGAAAGGCCAATGCCAGCGAGCCAAGCTGGAGCCATTTTGAATACCAAGTCGCCGTGCAGATGCGGAAGGAACTCCGGGAAACTCTGGGCTATCCGCATTGATCAGGATTTCCCTTGCCAAGCTGCGGCGATTTTCCCAGTTTCCCCGCCCCTCTTCAAGCCGCTTTACTCACCAACGAAGATCCGGAGGGATTCCACGCGGCAAATCTTCAAAATCGCCCGACCTGATATCAAGGCGGGAAACCTCGTAATACCAATGATCAACGACCTCATCACCGAAATGGTGGACGCCGGCGTCCACTACGGCCACCAAACTAAAAAATGGAATCCGCGCATGAAACCCTTCCTCATGAAGGACAAAGGCGGAATCTACATCATCGACCTGGAAAAAACCGTCCAGCAGCTCGATAAAGCATCGGATTTCCTCGCTGACCTCGTCGGCAAGGGCAAAAAAGTCCTCTTCGTCGGCTGCAAACGCCAGGCACAGGACGCCATCCGCGAAGCTGCAGAAGCGACCGGCCAACACTACGTCAACCATCGTTGGCTCGGCGGCATGCTCACGAACAGCCTCACCGTCCGCAAGTCGGTGGAGCGCCTCAAGTATCTCGAAACCATCGAAAAGCAGCCTGAGTTCAAGGCCATGTCAAAAAAGGAACTCGCCGCCCTCGGTCGCGAGCGCGAAAAGCTCCTCCGCAACCTTCGTGGCGTGCGTGACATGGACAAAAAGCCGGACGCCGTTGTCATCGTGGACTCCGCTCGCGAAACCATCGCTGTGGCTGAAGCCCGCCGCTTGAACATCCCGATCATCGCGCTGGTTGATACCAATGCCGACCCGGCTCTCGTTCAATTCCCGATCCCGGGCAACGACGATGCCATCCGCTCAATCCGTATCATCCTCCAGAACTTGGTGGATGCCATGGTCGCCGGTCGCAAAAACTAATTCCTGAATTCACCGGGCGGCCTGTCTCGCGACGGGCCGCCCTTTTCTCTCCTAACAGCTAACATTTTCCCACTATGATCACCGCATCAATTGTCAAAGAACTCCGCGATAAGACCAGCGCCCCCATGATGGACTGCAAAAAAGTCCTCACCGAAACAAACGGCGACATCGACGCCTCTATCAAGCTCCTCCGCGAGCGGGGCATTATGAAATCCGCAAAAATGAGTGACCGCGCCGCCAATGAGGGCGTCATCACCGCCCGCATCAACGCAGGCGCGACTTCCGGTCTCCTGCTAGAAGTGAACTGCGAAACGGACTTCGTTTCGAAAAATGAAAGCTTCCAAGCCTTTGTCGGCGACATCGCGGACGCACTCGTCGCCTCCAAAGCCGCCGATCACGAAACTGCCCTCGCCCATCAACACGACGGACAGACCATCGAAGACACGATCAAAGCGAAAGTCGGCGAAGTCGGCGAAAACCTCCAGTTCCGCAAGTTTATCCGTTTCGACGCAGCTCCCGGCGGCGTGGTCGCCTCCTACATCCACCTCGGTGGCAAAGTGGGCGTGCTGATCGAAGTCGGCACGACCAAGGCAGAAACCGCTGGCACCGATAGCTTCAAGGAACTCATCAAGGACCTCACGCTGCACATCGCCGCCTGCGCGCCGAAGGGCCTTTCACGCGATGATATTCCTCAATCCGTGGTGGACAACGAGCTCGACATTTTCCGCACCCGCCTCGCGGCCGAGGGTAAGCCAGCCAACATCATCGAGAACATCCTCAAGGGCCAGATCGGCAAGTTCTTTGCTGAAAGCTGCTTCTTGGAACAAGGCTTCGTCAAGGACCCGGACATCAAGATCTCCGCGCTTCTCGAAGCCAAGGGCAAGGAACTCGGCGACACCCTCACGGTGACCCGCTTCGTCCGCTTCGGCCTGGGTGAGTGATCCCGTGATCCGGGCATTTCTGCCTGTTCTTCATTTCGAAACGCCCGTCTCCCTCGTGGAAGCGGGCGTTTCTTTTTGGGTCTGGCCAGTTCCTTCATCGACTTTAAAAATAGCCACAAGTTATGCTCGAAACGATGAGCATTAAGTTTTATTTGATCGTTCGGTACTATAAACTATTATCTGGGCGAATTGAATTGCAGGTCTTCCAAATATCCATTTTGAAAAAATGAAACTTAGAACACTCACACTGCTCCTTGCCTCCGGGCTATTTTTTTTGATCGCACTTCCCGCACGGGCCAGCTTGGACTCCACGCTAAGGCTGGATATCAATTGTTACTATCAGGATAAAACTTCGAGCTCAGGTGACAAGGAATCAGGCAGTGTCAAAGTGATCCGGCTGGACACAAAACAACTGCTGGTTCTTTTAAGCACGCAGTTGAACATCAGATACGCAGGCGCATCTCAATTGGAAGTCGCCACGGATGGTCGGGTTTTCGTGATCGACTCAAAGGGCACCCGGCTCGGAGATGTCAGCACGTATTTCCACGCGAACTTTGATAAGAAAACTCAGATTTACGCTGGCACACGCAACACCCTAACAAATCAAGAGGCTACCAGAAACTATTTTCCCGTCTCGTTCATTGAGGCGGACCCAGAAAATCAGGCCATTGGCTAAGCTATGATTGTGGTGTGTGGGAACGGCATTTAAACCGAACCGAACACACACAAAATGAAAGACAAACGAAGAAGACACGACCCCGAATTCAAGGCCCGCGTAGCGCTTGAGGCGCTCAAAGGTGTCAAAACCAT
>JANYEC010000113.1 GCA_025363295.1 Akkermansiaceae bacterium | reverse complement strand
CTCATCAAGCTCGGAGTTGATAATCATATACTTAGCGCGGAGTTGCGATACCACTTGTTGGTTAGGCATGCCAAAACCATATCAAAACCCCTTAACTTTTCCAAACAAATTCGGTAGTTTATTGTTTAGCACCGCCTAAGTCTCAATTCGACTGCGGTCGAATGAGCCAGCAAATAGGCGTATTGCGACCGCGAATAGGATAAAACCGGGAATTATAAATGCGAGATATGAGGGATCCATGAATTCTATTTGCCGAACGTTTATTCGGCGAATTTAGCGCTTCTTACTGCCAGAAATTAGAGTTGATTGGTTTCTCCGGTTCCTTTTCAGTTTGATTTGGAGGATTTAAGGGAGTAATGCATATCTCTCTCTTGATGGGAAGATGCACGACGAACTCTTGATTTGGCAAGGGTTTTTCCGAGACGGGTGTGCCGATCAGGCGGATTCGTGCGGGGCGTCGGGGGGTGAGAGGATCTAACAAGTTTCACCGAGAAAGGAGGGCCGGGACCGAGGGCGGGAAGCTGAAGACAGAACAGCAAGTTCCCGGCTTAAATGGCAGGGCGTTACGGCCGTCTTGGGAGAATTTGAGTCGGAGCAAGATGCTCCGACAACGGCCTAGAGCGAGACTCTCCAGCCACGATGCAGCTATCGAATCGGGAGAGGCGCGTATGCTCCCCTTTTAAAGACCATCTAGCGCTGGGAAATTACAAACTCTGCTAGGCATAAGCATATCTCTCTCTATCAACCATCAACTCTCCACCATCAACTTCCCCACTTCCCCATTACTTCTTTCGCGAGCCCTGCCATTCCCAGAGTTCGTTGAGCAGGAGGCGTTCGACTTGATTCATCGCACTGGCGACGGCGCTGGCGCAGTTAGCAGCAGCGATTTTCGGTCGCAGGCGTTGGAGTTCGCCGACGAGTTGCTGATAGATGGCTGCGCGGCGTTTAAATTCGAACACGGAAATCATCGCAAGACACCAGGCAGCGATGCCGGGCATGACGGCATTCGTGAAGGACAGTCCGGTACCCCAGGGTGCCGCAAATTTCATCCCGCAGAACGCACAAACGACTAGGAAGCCACTCAGGAGCATCGCCGTCCATGAGCAGACCCAGAAGACTTTTCCGAAGATGGCCATGCGCTTGGCTGCAAGCTCGCCCTTCGATTTTAAATAACCGATCTGAGAGTCCACGCGCTCTTTCAGATAGAAATTGCGGGCACTTTCCCAGCCGCGTCTTTCTGGGACCAGTTGCATCGCGGCGGTGCGGAGAAACGCTTCCTCGCGGCCGAAAAGTTCGCGGGCGGGCGGGCGGAGTGGGCTTCCTGGCTCGTGAGATGTTAGAAGGGATCGCAGCAACTCAGCGTGCACGCGGTCGCGAATCCAGCGTTCCTGCCAGCGCAGTCTTCCGCCTACCCATGGAAGGAGCGCGGCGATGCAGACGATGATAAGTTTCACCATCGCGCCTGCCTCGGCCGCAGTGAGAGCAAAGGTGACGAGCACTGCCTGGAGGATGGTGGCGAGATGGTTGAGCGACATGGATCCTGCCGCGTAATAGCGTGAACGCGGGGCGCTGGCAGTGGCGCGGAAATCTAATCGCTCGAAAAGATTTCCAACAGTGGTGGCTTCCGGCAGCTCCTCGAACTCATAGTCCTTGCTGGCATCGCTTGGCGGTGCATCGTTCCATGTGGCTTGCAGAGTGGTGGCATCGATGACGCGTGACGGGATGCCTCTGAGGCTTGCTTCGTTCACACTTTCCGCCGTTCCACCGAGACCGCGGGCTGGCTGGCCGTCCCAGAGAAACAGCATGCGATCGCTGATTTCCAAAGTCTCTCTAGCAACCACATGATAGGCTGCTGGAGCCTCTTCGCCACCGGGTGAAACTTCACACCACCAGGCGGCGTCCATGCAGAGGCAGGCGCGTTCCCATTCGGCGGGATCGTCAAAATCCTCGCGGAAACGGTCTTTTAAAAATGGCAGCAACACCACGGTTTTCAGGCCCGCTTCCTGACAGGCATCGAGAAAAAGCAGATCCGCCCCGGCTGCGGCACTTCCGATGCCGACCAGCTCGCCGGTCACGCTGTTGCGGATCGTTTCCAGTTCGGCGGCGATTGCGAATTTCGCCGCCGCCGGATCGGGCACTGCGCGGTGACCGGCAAAACCGACGAACCACATGCGGCGAATGAGGGCGGGGGAGTCTGACATGATAGATCGCAGAAAAGTGAAATCAACGGGCGGCGGAGGAAAGATGATCGAAGTGGCGGGGAAATGTGAACTCCCAAAAAAACGTCGTTTAAACTGCGCTTGAAATTCTCCACCTCACCCGCCAAACCAGAGCGGTGAATCAGGCTTTCATTCTCGGTGCAGGACTTGGAAATCGCTTGCAGCCGCTGACGAGCCGCTTGCCAAAGCCGCTTGTTCCACTTTTTCACCGGCCCCTCGCCGCTTGGGCGATGGACGCTTGCACCCGGGTGGGCATCCGACGCTTCGCCGTGAACACCCATCATTTACCGGAAGCATGGCACGGCTTCGGAGCGGAAAATGACGTCACTTTTTTTCACGAACCCATTTTGTTAGAGACCGGTGGTGGCTTGAAAAACATCAGCGAGTGGATCGGCAGCGATCCTTTGCTCGTCCACAATGGCGACATTTTTTCCACCCTGCCGTTGGAGAAACTCATCGCCGCGCACCAGGCATCGAGCCTTCCCGTCACGCTCGCGCTTCGTTCCCGAGGTGATGCCACGCACATCGCACTTGATTCGTCCGGCAAGCGCGTGACCGACATCCGGAAAATCCTCGGGCGGTCGGAGGGGACGCATGTTTTCACCGGCATTTACTGCATGGATCCCAGCTTCCTCGGTCTGCTTCCTGCTGGGGAAAAAGTTTCTATCATTCCGGCATTTCTCAAATTAGTTGAAACCGGCCTGCTCGGTGCCATCACTTTGGATGAGGGCATCTGGCTCGATCTAGGCGACAGGAAATCCTACCTCCAAGCCCACCACGAGCTCGGCCTCGGCCCCGCCATCCATCCGGCTGCACACGTGGACAGCGCTGCCTACGTGGAAAATTCCGTCGTTGGCCCCGGTGCGGTCATTGAGGCCGGAGCCATCGTGAGAAACTCCGTCGTTTGGCCAAGGTGCCATGTTTCCTCGGAATCCCTATTAGATGAATGCATCGTTTTTTCCGAGACGCCCGCGAGTGGGGTCCATCAAAACAGCGATCTTTGAAAGACGCGGTGGGGAAATCGAGTGGCCTCGCGGCTCATACGCGAGCGGGTGAAACTGAGAAAAATTCACCATTTTTATCTCTCTTTCTTGCCATCCGCCATAGGAACCGATAATCCCCGCAAACAATAAAACCCATGACAAATACCGCCGTATCCACAGTTCCTAACGCAAAGCGGCTCCTCTGGGCCGGCTTCCTCGCCATTCTAGCAACCGGCATCGGCTTCGGCGTCCGCGGCGGCATCCTCGCCAACTGGGGGGCCGAATTCGGCTTCACCAGCGCCCAGCTCGGTGACCTTGGTGGTGCCGGACTCACCGGATTCTGCTTCGGCATCATTATCGGTGGGGTGGTAGTGGACAAGATTGGCTACGGCAAGCTGGTTTTCACGGCCTTCGTCCTGCACTTGCTTTCGGCCTTCGTCACTTTCGCCGCGCACAAGGGACAGGCACAAGATACGGCCTACATACTCCTCTATACCGGCACCTTCATTTTCTCCCTGGCAAACGGAACGCTCGAAGCCGTGGCCAATCCTCTCGTCGCCACCATTTTCCCCCACAACCGCACCCACTACCTCAACATTCTTCATGCCGCATGGCCGGCAGGATTGGTGGTCGGCGGTCTGATCGGCTGGACAATGGGCGGCGAAGGCAGCAACTGGAAGTTGCAACTCGGAATGTTCCTCGTACCGACCATTCTCTACGGGATCGCCTTCATGGGACAGAGTTTCCCGAAATCCGAAGCAGCCACCAAGGGGCTCAAACTCGGTGAAATGTTGAAGGACGTGGGCATTCTCGGCGCGCTCGTGGCCTGCGGCATCATCGGCCTTTTCCTGCAGAAGCAGCTCGGTCCCGTCCTTTCGCTCTTCACTGGCAGCGGGTTTTTCGTCAGTGTCGCCTGGGACTATATCTCATGGGGAGCGGCAGCAGCCCTGTTGTTTACCGTCGCCGGTGCGACCGGATTCGCCTTGGGATCCTGCCTTCTTTTTGTCCTCTTTATCACCCATGCGCTGGTGGGTGCAGTGGAGCTCGGCACGGACGGCTGGATTCAGAACATCACCGGTAACATCCTCACCACGAAGCAGGGCAACCAGCTCTTTGTGTTCACCTCCGCCCTGATGTTCGCGCTCCGTTTTTGCGCCCACTTCATCGAGAGCAAACTGAAGATCTCCCCGGTCATCATGCTGGTGATTTGCGCCGTTCTCGCCGCGATCGGGCTTAATCTCGTGAGTGGCATCGTCACGTTCCCCGGTGCCCTGATGGCCCTCGCGGTATATGCCATCGGCAAAACCTTCTTCTGGCCCACCATGCTTGCTATCGCCGGAGACCGTTTCCCGCGGACCGGGGCCATCGCCATGTCGATCATGGGTGGCATCGGCATGATGTCCGCAGGCGTATTTGGCGGCCCCGGCCTCGGTTATGCCAAGGACCGCTTCACCGTAGAGCACCTCAAGGTGACCAACGCAGCGCTTTACGAGACGAACAAGAGCGACAAGGCGGCTGGATTCATGTTCTTTGAAAAAGTCCAGGGTCTAGACGGCACCAAACTTTCCGAAGCCCAGAAAGCTAAGGAAAAAACTCCGGATCAAAAGGCCCTCGCCGATGCTAGCATCGTTGGCGATCGCACCACACTCAAGGCGGACTCGTTCATCCCCGCCACCATGGCGGTCATTTTTCTGCTGCTGGCCCTCTATTTCAAATCCATCGGCGGCTACCGTCCGCTGCGCATCGGCGAGGAGCGCTGATTTTTGCAATGAGCTGAATTTCCCTGGCGGCATGACTTCAAGGTCATGCCGCCATTTTTTCACTTGCGGTGAAACGCTCGCGAGAGTGGAATCCTAGCCAATGACCCGTGACATCTCCCATTTTTTCAGATCCACCGTCCTCGGGCTGGTGCTGGGCCTCGTCGGCCTCTCTCCGTGGGCTTTTTCCCAAGGGGTGAAACTCAACCTGGCCGATGGATTTGACTTCCCTGTTGGCAAACCCAACGCCGATAACTACTTCAAAGCCAGGGGCCTGCGCCTCCACAGTCCCCAACATTTCGGCGAGGACTGGAACGGCCGTGGCGGTGGCGATACCGATATGGGTGACCCCGTTTACGCCGTGGCTGATGGCGTCGTCACATTCGCCCACAATGTCCACGTCGGCTGGGGAAACGTCATCCTAACCCGCCACGCTTACCGCGATCCCGCCAACGGTCAGGTAAAATTTTGCGACACCCTCAACGGCCACCTCAGTGAAATCATGGTGAAGGAGGGCCAACTCGTCAAACGCGGCCAGCAGATCGGGACCATCGGCAATAACTTTGGCATGTATCCGGCCCACCTCCATTTCGAGATACGGCTAAACATCAATATCGGAATGCAGCGCAATAGCGTCCCCTCAGACATGGTGAACTGGGCGGATCCCACCCAATTTATCAACAAATACCGCAAGCTCAACCGAGAGTGGAAAGCCGTGATCGCACCGACCGGAACCTATCAGGAATACGAAGGCTTCAAGGGACTCTGAAATGGACCCGCAGCCTGAGAGGAAAAAATCGTGGTGGACGTTCGCGCTTGTCGCCGCCGCCGTTGTGCTTTGGGCAGTCGACCAGAAAAAGGCGCTCAGTCACCCGGCTAAACCCCCGGCTTCCCACGCACAGAAGTCCGATTCTCTGCCGTCCAACAACGTTGAAAAAACCGGTGGCTATGAAGTCTATCGCGGCTGCACTTTAGTCGAGGCCCGCAACAACGATGGTGACAGCTTCACCGTGCGCCTTCCCACCGGGAAACAAGCCGAATTCCGCCTCTACTTTGTGGACACCCCGGAAAGCGCCTTCAAGTCGTATGCTGGCGGCGAAACGAATCACGAGCGCATCCGCCAGCAAGCCGCCGATTTGGGTGGCATTACCCCCGAACAGGCCGTGGAAATCGGTAAAAAAGGCAAGGCATTCACCCTCGCCCTCCTCGCAAGCAAGCCCTTCTCCCTCTGGACGGAATGGGACAGCCCATATCACGACAATCGCTTCCACGCCCACATTGAAGTGATGGTTGACGGGAAACCTCGCTGGCTCCATCAGCTCCTCGTGGAGCGCGGCCTCGTCCGGCTCATTACCAAACCCGCGGACCTTCCGGACGGCACTCCCACCGCTAAGGAAAAGGAAAATTTGCGCGATCTGGAGCGAGAGGCGAAACGCAAAGAAATCGGTGTATGGGGCCTATCCGCTCGTCCCTAACATTTGTGTGCCGACGCTTTCAGATCTACTTTTGAAAAGCGTTTTTCCAAAAATTGCGAGCCCCGCATTTCGCTTGCGGGCTTGCCAGAATGCTTGGACGCGCTAGAAATACCGCTCACCCTTCCTTGAAAAGTTATTTCATCCGCCGCCTCCTGTTGATCCCACCGACTTTGCTCGGGATCACGCTGCTTGTTTTCACCATTACTCGCTTTGTGCCCGGCGGTTCGATGGAGCGCGTCCTGCAAGAAGCGGCCCGCGGCGCGGATCAGGGCGGCAAGCACTCGTCCTCCGCCAGCAAGTCCCAAGGCGGCCTCAGCGAGGAACAACTCGAAGAGCTCGAAGAACAATACGGTCTCGATAAAAATGTGCTTTATGCCTACGGCCAATGGCTCGGCATCACCCCGCGCGAGGTCAGGATTTCCAAAGGCGAATACGGCGACCGCGGAGACGAAATGATCGGCAGTGAAATCGATCCCGCGACCACCGCTGAAGTCGTCTTGCGCGGCGATGGGCGGGCTGTCTTGGTGAAACAAGCGAATGGCCAGGTGGTGTCCTCAGTTTTTAAAATCACCGGGAAACCCATCGAAACCGAGGCGTGGAAAGTCCGCTACGAAACCGAAAAGGACCGGCAAGCCCGCTATGCCCGCCGGAACTCTGGGAAAGAAAAACCGCCGACCTATCTGGCGCGCGCGGTGGTCTATCAGACACGGTTTTCTGGATTGCTGCAAGGGGACCTCGGCCGCTCCACTGTCTATAATGATCCGGTCGATGAAATGATGCTGTCCCGCGTGCCCATCGCGACTTACTTCGGACTGCTTTCGGCATTTCTCACCTACACGATCTGTTTGCCACTCGGTGTGTTAAAAGCGTTGAAACACCGGACTTTCATCGACAGCGCCAGTTCGGTGTTGATCTTCCTCGGATATTCGATTCCGGGTTTCGCGCTCGGCGCGATTCTTCTCGTTCACCTCGGCGCACGCATGAATCTTTTTCCTCTGTTCGGACTAACAAGCCCGGATTTTGATCAACTCAGCGAGTGGGGAAAGGTCAAGGATCTCGCCCATCATACGGTTCTGCCCCTGACTTGTTATATGGTCGGTTCGTTCGCGGCGCTGACGATGATGACAAAAAACAATCTAATGGATAACCTTGCGGCAGACTACGTGCGCACAGCAGTGGCCAAGGGCGCAAGCTTTCCTCGCGCGGTCTTCGGCCATGCGTTCAGGAATTCGATGATCCCAATTGCGACGAGCCTAGGCGGCTTAGTAGATGTTTTTATCGGCGGCTCGATGTTGATCGAAACGGTTTTCGATATCCAAGGATTCGGCCTGCTTCAATATCAGTCGGTGATCGCGCGCGATGTTCCAGTGATCATGGGCACACTAACGGTTGCGGCTTTTCTCATGCTGCTAGGTCATGTGATTTCCGATTTCATTGTCGCGATGGTGGACCCAAGAATCAAATTTGAATAACAATGCGATTGTTAGGTTTTTCTATTTTGTTACTAGGAGCACTTGCCGCAACAGGCCAGGTGATGGACATCGCCTTTCCCACCGCGCGGTGGTTTTTTGATGTGAGCAGGGAAGTGCCCGGACTGAAATTCTACGGATTTCCATGGTTCGGTTGGCTGAGTGCGGGGATTTTTGTGCTCAGCGGTATAGCGATGATCGTGCGTTCCTACACTTCCGGCCCGCGCAATCCCATCACCACACGCCGCATCCGCCGGTTCTGTGAAATCAAGCGGGGCTACTATTCTCTCGTGCTTCTTATTCTGCTAGGCGGGCTTGCATCGCTCGATCAAGTCGTGGTTGGGAAACGTGCACTGGCGGTGAAATACGAAGGCAAGTGGAGCTTCCCCGCATTCCTTCCTAGTGATTTAAAGAACAAGGATTTCGGTGTTAGTGATAAAACGGCGGAGGCCCCTGCGGACTACCGGAAACTCAAACGCACCTGGGACGATTCCAGCGGTAACCGTGTGATCATGCCGCTGATTCCCTATGACCCGACCGGCGACACCCTCGCGCCTCGCTCTCGGTCCATGACCCAACGTGATGGTGTTTATTTCGAATCCGGCAGCAGCAAACCCTACTTCGGGTTAGTCGGCAGATATGATGATGTGGCTGAGGCCAAAATGCACCTTCGCTACACCATGCGAAAAGGTCTGCTAACCGGCCCCGCTGATGGGTGGAATGCTCAGGGCATGCCGGTTTACAGTGCGGAATATAAGGATGGCGTTTTGGTGTCTGATCGTTTCAGCGGAGAAGGCACCAAGGAAGCTTTCCTCGCTGCCCAAGGCAACGAACTCCGCGCGGTGAAATACCACCCTGCGCCACCCATCCCAGAGGAAGGAAACTGGCTGGGAACTACTTCCCAAGGCTACGATGTGTTAGCCTATCTTTATGGCGGGCTTCAGGTGAATTTCAAGGCGGCATTGATCTATCTACCCATTGTTTATGTGATTGGCATCACGATCGGCATGATGATGGGATACTTTGGTGGCTGGTTCGATCTCGTGGCCCAGCGGATCATCGAGGTGCTTTCTAACATGCCATTTCTTTTCATCGTGATCATTCTCTCCAGCATGGTCCCGGAGCAGTTCAAGGGGCTGCCGATTATCCTAACAATTCTCATTGCGTTCGGCTGGATGGGAATGACCTTCCTCATGCGGACTGCTGCCTACCGCGACAAGGAGCGCGATTACATTTCTGCGGCAAAGGTCCTCGGTGCGGGCAACTCACGGATTTTGTTTCGACATCTGCTGCCGAACACGGTGGCGATCATTGTCACCGTTGTGCCGTTCACCATGTCTGATCTGGTTTTCTCCCTCACCTCGCTTGATTATCTCGGTTTCGGTCTGCCGCCGGAATACGCGACGTGGGGCCGCCTCCTCAACGACGGACTCTCTAACCTATCAGCTCCATGGCTCGTCACTTCGACATTCGTGGTGCTAGTAGGGATGCTCATCCTCATCACGTTTATTGGAGAAGCCGTCCGCGAGGCCTTCGATCCGAAAAAATTCACCTTCTATCGCTAATGCGTCGAATCCAACTATCATCAGTTGTCCTCTCGCTGCTCGCTTGCGTGCTAGTGATCGGAGCTTGCCGCCGCGAGGCCAAGGAAGTGGCGCGACAATTGAACTTCGAGGAATTCATTCCCATCTACAATCGCCATATCAATCAATGGTTGCTGGCCCAACAGGAAATCACACAAAAGGAAATCGCACGCATTGCTAGTGAAATCACGTCTGCCCAAGGCGACGCGAAGACCGCCCTCGAACTCCACGCCGATACCTTGCGGCTTGAGCAGGAAAAATGGAAATATCGCCTTGGACTCGGCGACTTTCTAAAGGTGGGAAAAATTTCTGATATCCCGCAAAACCTCGTCTGGAAAAATGGCATGGATCAACCGGAAATCGGCGATCCCGCCGCAAAAAAAGGCGGGGTCTTCCGAAAGTATATCGAAACCTTTCCTCCCACGATCCGCCCGTTCGGGGAAAATTCTAACAACTCATTCCGTGGCGACCTTTACGACAACATCGAACTGCCGTTAGTCGCCCTGCACCCACAGACGATGGAGATGATCCCTGGCCTCGCTAGAGAATGGGCCACGTCCGAAGATGGTCGTACCACTTACTTCCACATTGATCCAGAAGCACGTTATTCGGATGGTGTCCCCGTAACCGCGCGCGACTTTCTGGTCTCAGTCTATCTGAAAGTTTCAGACAACATCGTCAATCCCTACGGAAAGCAGTATTTCCGCGAAAACATTGCCCAAGTCGCGATGTATGATGATCTAACGCTCTCTGTGTCACTGCCAGAAGCGAAGATTTTTTCCGCCGCCGTCGCAGGGGGACTCACGCCGGATCCTTCCCACTTCTATTCGGAATATGGGCCGGACTACACAGAGCGCTATCAGTGGCGCTTCCCACCCACTACGGGTGCCTACGAGGTGCGCCCCCAGGACATCAAAAAGGGAGTTTCTATCACCCAGACCCGCGTCAAAAACTGGTGGGCGAAAGACCGCAAGTATTACCAATATCGTTTCAATCCAGACAAAATCCTTCACACGGTGGTGCGGGATGAATCCAAAGCATTTGAGCTTTTCCGCGCCGGAGAACTTGATACGTGTCTGTTGACGCGCCCTGAGCTGTGGTATGAGAAGTCCGAAATTGATCCTGTTTACAAAGGGTACATCGAGCGAGTGACCTTTTATAACCAATATCCAAAAGTCCCGCGCGGTCTCTATCTGAATGTTAGTAAAGCCCCGCTGAACGACCGCAATGTCCGCATCGGCATCCAGCATGCGATGAACTGGCAAAAGGTCATCGACGTGATGTTCCGGGGCGACTACCAGCGCCTGAATGCGTTCAACGCGGGCTTCGTCACCTTCAGCGATCCTTCGATTATGGCCCGTCCGTTTTCAATCGACTCCGCCCGAGCGGCATTCCGCGATGCCGGTTACACTCAGGAAGGACGCGACGGAATTCTCACAAAACCCGATGGCACACGGCTTTCCGTTTCCGTCACTTACCCGGCCATGCCGCTAATTGACCGGGTTTTTGCCATCCTGCGTGAAGAAGCGAAAGCCTGCGGATTCGAGCTTCGGTTAGACGGGCAAGAAGCCACCGTGGCCTATAAAAAGGAAATGCAAAAGCAGCATGAAATGGCACTCGGTAGCTGGCTGATCACCCCGCCGGTTCCCGATTTCCATCAGTTTCTCCACTCCACCAATGCCTTCGACGAAAAGGGCAATCCGAAGCCACAAACGAACAATACCTTTGTCTGGGGCCGCGCGGATACCGATGCACTGAGCGAAAAAGTCCGCACAGCAAGTACGGCGGAGGAGCTGAAGGACGCCGCATGGAAGCTTCAGAGAATTATGCATGACGAAGCGATTTTCGTGCCCGGTTACTCGGTGGATTTCGTCCGTGTCGGCTCATGGCGCTGGGTGAAATGGCCGGATTGTGAGAACACGCATTTTTGTCCGCCTGTGGTTTACGATCCGCATGATGTCTTTGTTTACTGGATCGATGACTCAATCAAAAGCGAGACCCAAGCCGCCCGCCGGACAGGTAAATTTTACCCGGAATCCAATACGGTCGTGGAAAATTACCGATTGAAACCCGCGGAAGTGATAGACTCTAACTCCCCTGTCACGCCATGAGTGCTTCTACGGAAAATATTCTTGAGGTGGAACAACTCATCACCTCCTTCGAAACAGATCACGGTCTCTTGCGCGCTGTGGATCATGTTTCATTCTCCGTTCCAGAAGGAAAAACCGTGGGAATCGTCGGTGAGTCAGGTTGTGGTAAAAGTGTCACCGCGATGTCGATCGTTAGACTTCTTCCCCAGCCGTCTGGAAAGATCCTTGGGGGCCATGTTTATTTCAAGGGCCAAGATCTAACGCGTGCCACGGACGCGGAGATCCGCCGGGTACGAGGTGTAGAGATTGGCGTGATTTTCCAAGAACCTATGGCGGCCTTGAACCCCGTGCATCGGATCGGCAAACAGGTATCGGAAATTTTCCGCATTCATAAAAAAATCTCCAAGAAGGATGCCTGGACCGCCGCCACTGACATGCTTGACATGGTTCGTATTCCCGCACCAGAGAAGCGCATGATGGACTACCCACATCATCTATCAGGCGGCATGCGCCAGCGTGTGGTCATTGCGATGGCCCTCGCTTGTAGGCCGGCGCTCGTGATCGCAGATGAGCCCACCACCGCGCTGGACGTCACAGTGCAAGCGCAAATTCTCGAGCTGATGAAAGGGCTGCAATCCGAGATGGGCATGTCCACCATTCTAATCACTCATGATCTCGGGGTGATTGCGGAAACATGCGATGATGTCGTCGTGATGTATGCCGGGCGGGTGGTTGAAAAAGCGAGTGCAGAAGCGCTTTTTGCCAATCCCCTTCACGCCTACACCAAGGGCTTGCTTAACTCGATTCCGCGGCTCGATACCCCGTCGAAATCCATTCTTCACACCATCCCCGGCATGGTCGCATCGTTAGAAAATTATTCTCATGGCTGCCGGTTTTGTCAACGCATGGGCCGCACCAGCCCGCTCACACGCGAGCGTCCGAGGTCCATTGAAGTCTCGCCAGGCCACTGGGTGGAAAACTGTATCGAATGCTATCAACCGTGAACACGCCTCTTCTAACCTGCAAAGATCTCCGCGTTCACTTCCCCGTGCGTGGCGGGGTGATGCTGCGCCAAACGGGTGCCGTGCACGCTGTGGATGGGGTCTCACTCAGCATCCAGCCGGGAGAAACCCTCGGCCTCGTCGGTGAGTCCGGCTGCGGAAAATCCACCATCGGTAAGGCTCTCGTTAGATTATTGAAACCCACCTCTGGCAGTATTCATTTTCAAAACACGGACATCACCCACGCGAGCCAACGGGCGCTCCGTCCCTTGCGCCGCGATATTCAAATGATTTTCCAAGATCCCGCAGAATCGCTCGATCCAAGGATGAGCGTGCGCTCGATCATCGAGGAGCCGTATGTCATCCACGGCCTCGGGACGCGCACTGAGCGAGTCCAATGGGTGAATGAAATGTTAGACCGCGTCGGCCTCCCCGCATCGTCGGCGGAGCGTTATTCGTTTGAGTTTTCCGGCGGCCAACGCCAACGCATCGGCATCGCCCGCGCCCTCGCGCTCAAACCAAAGCTGATCGTTTGCGACGAGCCTGTCTCCGCACTCGATGTCTCTGTGCAATCACAGATTCTCAATCTCCTCGTGGAGCTGCAGAAGGATTTCGGACTTTCCTATCTGTTCATCGCACATGACCTATCAGTCGTTAAACACGTGAGCGACCGCGTGGCTGTCATGTATCTCGGTAAGATTGTCGAACTCGCATCGTCCGACGCCATCTATCAGAACCCACGGCACGCTTATACTGAGGCATTGCTGTCTGCGATCCCGTCAACCGATCCCAAGGAGCGGCGCGAGAAAATCCTGCTAGAAGGCGATGTGCCTTCACCCATCGACCCGCCCGCAGGGAGTGCCTTCGGACATCGGATGAATCACCCGCTTTACGAAGAGACGATCGGTGAGGAGATGCCTCTTAAGGAAATCTCCCCTGAGCATTGGGTAACAGCCGATCCCTGCTGCATCTCGAAGGAAGATTGGAATCATCTACGCTCAAAAGCCTCCCGGTAATCCCGTGAGGCTTTTGTAGATTTCAACAATGCGGACGACTCACATCAACTGCGCACCCGCTTCTGCAAGTTCCGAGCGCTCTCCTCGGTTGAGGGCGACGTGGGCGACAAAGGGCTGGCCTTTCAAGCGGTTTCGCGTGTAAACGAGTCCGTTACTTCGGCTGTCCACATAGGGATTATCAATCTGGGCAGGATCTCCCACGAGCACGAGCTTTGAGTCGCGGGACATCCGGGTGACAATCGTTTTCGCTTCTTGAGGGGTCAGCTGTTGGGCTTCATCGAGGATAAAGAAACGGTTAGGGATCGAACGGCCGCGGATGTAGCAAAGCGCCTCAATTTCCAAAATCCCCTGCTCCATCAGAAGTTCATAGGGTTTTTTCGCTGCGGCTGGTGGCGCGCCACCCGCCTTCTGCTGTTGCTTGCGGCGTGGGCCTAGAGGTGTGGTAGGACGCATGAGGAGATCTAACGCATCGTGGATCGGTTGAAGCCATGGGCGCATTTTTTCATCGAGCGAACCGGGTAGAAATCCGAGTTGATCACCCATCGCAACCACCGGGCGACTCACGGTGATGCCATTGTATTTCCGGTTAAACATTTCATGAAGCCCGGCCGCCACTGCAACGAGGGTTTTGCCGGTGCCTGCATGACCATAGCAGGTGACGAGCGAGATCTCAGGATTCAAGAGCGCGTCTATCAGGCAGCGTTGCCCGAGGTTGAGCGGCTTGAGCGATTGTCCATCTGGAATCTTGAGAACTTCGGGGATGTTGAGTCTAACAAAACGGCCATCCGCAGCGAGGCGGGCGGGAATGGTTTGTTTTTCTCCAGCACCTAGCAGAACATACTCGTTGATAGCCACACCAACGATGCGGTCCTCTGAAATGGGGAGTTCACCTGCACTCGCGAAGCGATGGAGTTCACTCGGATCGACCTCGATACGGCGGACGTCGTAGTTAGAAACCTCGCGGGCATCCACCTTGTCATTGAGGTAATCTTGGCACTCAATCCCCACGGAGCGGGCCTTGAGTTGCATGTTAATATCTTTGGTGACCAGTACGACCGGTGCCTTGTTATGCTGCATGAGCAGTAAACAAGCTGCTAGAATCCGATGATCCACACGCTCGCGGTCTGGAAAAATGCGGTGGAAACGATTGAGCAGGTCCGAGTTTTTAGGGCAACTGGCAGGATCGTAAATCACCAGGCGAACCGTGCCTCCGCCTTCGGTCGAGACTCCACGGGTGACTTTTTCCGAACAGGAAAACATCTCAGTGAGCCGTCGGTGTACGCGACGTGCATTGGCGCCGCGTTCGTTTTGATCGGACTTAAATTTATCGAGCTCCGATAGCACATCGACAAGGATACAAAGGTGGTTTTCCTTGAATCTTTCGAGAGCAGCTGGGTCATGAAGAAGAACGTTCGTGTCGAGAACGTAGTTTTTTACAAGCTGTGAGGGTGCCGTAAGTCCAAAGTCCGCAGGCTTCGGGTTGTCTGATCCGGCACGCTTTCGCCGGCTGTTTCCTTCATCCATGGGTTCTTCCTCGAATAATGCTGACTGCGCTTCCTCGGTACGATGAATCATCGGTGTGGGTGGGGGTGCTGGGTATGTTGACGGGTGTTAGGACGCATATGATCAGCCCGTCGCCAACATACGCTGTGCCAAGTCGTGGCAACGAATCTTTTAACCATTTAATCAAGATGACCTTACTATCTCTAGTTCATCGGCGATGACAATCTCGAAATTACTCATTTACGTAAAATCTGTTTTAGCACAAATCGCCGCTAAATCCTTCCGCAAGGGTTTCCCCAACGCACTGCGGGGAATTTTCGCGATAAAGACTGGCGACTGAAGACGCCGAAAACCGGCAGCAATCTTTTGGTAGCGTGCGAGTGTGGACGCCACGACGTCTGCTTCGCAGGAAAATTCAAAAATCGGAACTAACAAATTCGCGGCCCGTCCTTCCTCAATCGCGGTAATCACGAAAGAACCGGGTATTAATTTGCCTTCGGAAAGGCCCACTAACTCTCGCTCAATGAGCTCGGGATCGACGAGTTCACCCAAGACCTTCACGAGGAAGTCCGCACGGCCGATTGGAGTAATTCCAGCAAAATCTAACAAACACTGATCCATGGTCGCATGCCATTCGGATGTCCGTGGAGCGAACGAAAATTGAGGGTTCGCATCGGATTCTGATAGAATATATCCCGTAAACAGCGCGGGGCCAGAAATGGAGAGAACATCGTCCGTTGAAATTTCCGCGCGCCATATCGGGAGCAGAGAGATCGGTGCGGGCTGATAGGGTTTTTCGAGTTGATCCAGGGATTGTGTGGCGATTTGAGAAGCGGCTTCGGTCATGCCATAACTTGCGAGTATCGGCCAACCGAGATCACGGGCAGCCTGGCCGGTTTCAATATCCAAATGTCCGCCGCCGACAACCACGGCTGTTAGCGTTGGGGGTGCCGGTATGCGGGCTTTTACTAGATCGTAGATTTGAGTAGGGACCAGCGATGTGTGAGTGACGTGGCCACGCGAAAGCCAATCGCTGAATGCCGCCGCATGCCAGCGTTTCTCGAAGATTTCTAGATGGCAGCCGGCTTCAAACGCGCGGGCACAGACACCGAAACCTCCGACGTGATGCAGCGGCAGCACAAGGCCCCATGAGGACTCTGCGGAGACCTGCAAATGCTTGTTCACTGCCGCCGCAGAAAGTCGCAAGGCATCTTTGGAAAGCGCCACCCATTTCGGCTTACCTGAGCTACCGGATGTTTCAAAAAGCACGTGGCTTGACAGCTCGTGGAAGTCTAGCAATCCAGCAGGCACCTTTCCCATCGCAAACGGGACGGGGTTCATCCAGAACTCGAGGCATGTTAGTAAAGTCGCGTCCATGGCAAGGCATCCAGCTGGTCATCAAATCCCAATCCTCTGCCAGCCGGAGCCTTGAACTTCGGTGACCATGGGCCGAGTGCTTCTGTAAAATCGTTAGGTGCAAAAAGATGATGGGTTTGCAGGCCGCAAACGCCGACCAAGCCGGGGAATTGTAACCCGAGACGCGCCGCCTCCCATGCCGCGAACGCCTGACCTAACGGATGATCCATGTAACTGGTTAGAACAACCCGCTGCTGGTAGCTCATCGCCGCCTCAGCTAACAAAAATGGTTCATCGACCGCAGGTTTGATGACCATCACTTGCGCTGCGGCGCTGAGCGGGGTGGCCTCGCGATCAACGGCGAGTTTCAACTGTGTTTTCCTGCGCAATTCCGACCATACCATCTCTGAATACGGACAAGGATCTTCCACGAAGTCGATCACCGTTCTGGTTTTTTCGAGGAGTCCCATTAAGAACTCCACCGCTTGTTGGGGGCTGGCGGATTCATTGAAATCGAGCCGCCACTTCAGCGTTGGGTATTCCGCCGCCATGTCATCGAGAAATTTTGCTTCGGCGGCTAAGTCCCTACCGCATTTCAACTTCACCACGGTGAATCCTGCCTCCACCGCGAGAGCAATTTCAGCGGCGTCTCCCTTGGCCAAGGTCGCGTGACTTTTGGGAACCTCCATTTCCTCAAACAAGGATTCGTCGAAAACCCGCGCCGCCCTATCGAACTCAGCGCAGCGCAGCGCCCGCCGCACAATCGGCCAACGCCGAGGTCCAGCTAGATCAACCAAACATTTTTCGAGCGTGGGATCACCCAGCTCCGGCCAAGGATGGATACAACCAAACCCTCCATCCACCTCGATCAGCGCACCTTCAAACTCGCGGCGGTTCGAAATCGCGTTCAGAAATCCACGCGTTTTCATCCGGTAGCGGGCGATCATCGGCTTCGAAGCAGTGTGGGGCATCATGAGGTAGGCCACTGCTCATACGCCACTTGAAATCACGGATCAAACGATTCCTCGTGTGGAGGAACGTTTGCGCGAAATTTTGCGTTCCGGCATGCACATGCTAACAATTATTTCACGATATGACCCCGCGAAAAATGACTATTTGATTCTAAATCCAAGGGTCCAAGTTGAAGTTAGGTTTGGCCTTTGACAATCGATAAAAACCCAGCTAATTTAATCTCGTCTTAAATTGAAAATCTACTATGAAAAAACTCACAATCCTCGCCATCTCATACGCCACCTTCGCTTTCTCAGCTTCTGCATTTGCGGGTAATACCTATCAGGCTACCGGACCCGTGCTCGAAGTGACCGATAGCAAAATCGTCATTCAGAAGGATAAGGAAAAATGGGACATCGCGCGCACTACTGATACCAAGATCACCGGGGATATCAAGGTCGGCTCCAAGGTCACCATCCAATATACCATGAGCGCCTCCACCGTCGATGTGAAGCCTGAGAAGGCCGCTGCGGCAGCCAAGGCAGCGGCAGTCAAAGCTGCTGCACCCGCGACCTCAACCGCGCCAGCTGTCAAAAAAGCCGACAAAAAACCTTAAGCATTTTTCGTGATTGTTGTGACAGCTGCCAGTATTTATGTGGCAGCTGTTTTCTTCGTCTAACAATATCCGGCCTAAATGCGGGATGACGGGAAAATTCAATCGCATGCACGATCAATCCACCAATTCCACGAGGTGAGTGTGGATCCAATCCGCGCTGAGCTGCGCCATGAGTTCCAGCTTCCCCGGTTCCCCAAATAGATGAGAGGCGCCGGGAATCACTTGAATGTCTTTTGTGCATGTTAGATTCTCAAATACTTCTCGGTTCACTTCGAGTCCCTCTGTGTCGTCTCCCCCGACGATCAGCAAGGTCGGGCACATGACAAGAGTGACTGAGTCTGACGCGACGTCCAAAAGCCCTCCCCGGGAAACCACGGCCCCCACGTTTCTCTGCAATGTTGCCGCACCTATCAAGGCGGCTGCTCCGCCACTGGACACGCCAAAGTAGGCCATACGAAGATGCTTGGTCCCGGGATTCTTTGCCGCCCACTTCGTCACGGTAATCAAGCGTTTTGCTAACAGTGCGGCATCGTGATTGTGGGTTTCGGTGATCTCGTCTTCGCCTTCTTCTTCCTCGGTCAGTAAATCGCACAACAGAGTGCCCAGGCCCCTGGAACGCATCACCCTGGCCACGTGCAAGGCCCTTGGGTGGTTGCGGCTCCTGCCGCAATCATAAGCAAAAATCACAAGCGTAGTGGATTCTTCGGGCACTTGGAGGTCCGCCATCAAAAATATATCATCCACAGGAATACGAACGTATTGATTGATGAGCTCGAGTTGAGGTTGATCGATAGTTTTCATATTAAAAGTAGGTTTTCTAACGAATCAGACACGATTGCCATTCATAGTTTTCAATGAATGCAGCAGTGATTAACATACTTACATTCCTAAACCGGTCAACACGGAAAGGTCCGTGAACGAAAATCCCGGACAAGGCACAATGACATCAAGCCAAGAGTTATTCATGAGCAAGCAGACCATGACATGTTCGCCGCACAAAAGTGCAAACATTCATGAGGATTCAGCAGCTTAAATGAAACATGCCTGGGATGTCAGAGAATTGAAAATTCCTAGCGCCGTTGTCGCATTGGCTGCGGTGCCGGACAAAATTTCTCGTACTTGGCGTGGTGCCCAAATAAGCCTAGATTCTGCGCATGCCCAATTTGCCAATCCTCTATATCAAGCTTGGTTGCCCATGGTGCGACGAAGTCGTTGATTTCCTCGATCAAAAAAACATTTCGGTAAAAACCGTGGTTGTCTCCGGCAATCGCGAGGCGATGCAAGAAATGGTTGATCTATCAGGCCAATCGAAGGCCCCCACGATGGACTCGCACGGCGAGGTGCTTGCGGATTTCGGTGTGGATGAACTGGTTCCGTTCTTGAAAAAACATGGGATCAGTTAATCAAAATATCGCGATCTAACATGATCGCCATCATCTTGAGGCCTCCGGCTGGCGGAGTGTGATAAGCATACAAAAATCAGCCCAAGCGACCCAGTTCCCGTGCGACGATCATCAAGGTTTCCCGCACCCCCGGTGCGAATCCGCCATCGGTCTGCACAGCTAACAGAACTGGTCCTTCGCGGATGAATTCCAATGGCACGGCGCCTGCGTAAAGTTTTAGGCCGCCAGTGCCAAACCCAAGGTTCGGCAGCAAGCTTTTCAAAGACTCGATGGTTGCCATGTCCTGCGCCGCGACTCGCGCGATGTTGCGCATTCCCGGTAGCGCCCGCGAACGTTGCATAATTTCATCGGGGTTCATCTCGCGGTCCACGCCAAAAATGGCTCGGAGCTCAAGCTGACGGATGGAAAATGAGTCCGATTGTGAACCCTCCGCAGGCGCTGGAGCAGCTGCTTGGGGGGCCAAACTAAAGGCGGATGGAACATGCGCGACTGGAGGGAGCGCGGTGGGCACTGCCGGCCCAGAAGCGGCCACTGTAGTTGGCGCAGCTTGAGAATCTTGCCAATTGCTGAATGCAGCAATCGCCGCCTGTGTCGATGGAGAAGGGCCACGCTGAGGTTCAGCAGAAAACGGAGAAGCTGAGGGCTGAGGTGCTGCCGAAAATGGCGCGGGTGTGGCTGCGGGTGTTGCGATTTCGAAAGGAGAGGCCGCGAATGCGCGCGCAGGCGCCTCAAATCCGAAGCCTTCTGACGGCTCTGCCACTTGAAAAGGAGACTCAGTCCGCCGCCGTTCAGGAAGTCTAACTGGCTGAACGGATTCCGAAAGCCGCGTCTCACTGGATTCATCTACTAACGTGAATGGCGAATCCTGACGCGGTGCCGCACTAAATGGGCTGGCAACCGGCTCATTCACCACCGCAAACGGCGAATTTTGACCTGCGCTCGGTTGATTTGGAAAACTTTCGAAAATGCCTCGATTCGTGCTCATTTTGATTTCGGTTTGAATTTACAATATCACGGACGCGTTTAACGCACTACCACTAGAAAAATAATGTCAACGAATGCGGAAAGTCGAGCCTCAGTATCAAAAGTTTTAACTTTCCTCCCTGACATCCAAAAGGCGTTTGAGGCGATTTCTCATCGAGACCTTCGCCACGGCGGGCAGTCGGTCCACAAAAAGCACCCCATTCAAGTGATCAATTTCATGCTGCAGGGCACGCGCCAATAAGCCATCCGTCTCAATCACTAACACCGAGCCATCCAGCTGCGGTAGAGTCGCTTTAACAGCTTCAGGTCGACGAACTTCCGAGCGAATGCCGCGGATACTCAAGCAACCTTCCATGCCGAATTCCTTTTCCTGACCAAACACCAGCTCGGGATTGATGAAAATCAGAGGCATAAGAGACACCAAATCGGTGTCCTCACCATTCGCTTTGAGGAACGAAACGCACTCTGGATCGTGCGAAACATCGATCACTGCGAGGCGCAGATCTTCCCCCACTTGCGGCGCGGCAAGGCCAATACCATTGGCATCTACCATTGTGTCCAACAGATCTGCCACAAGCTCGATAATCGAGTCATCCACCACCGTCACGGGACGACAGCGTTGGCGAAGAACAGGGTGACCGTATTGGACAATTTCGCGAATCATAGGCAGCTGGCGTTGCTTCTAGGCGAGACCGGGCGAAAGGTCAAACCTCAGAAAATACGGATCAATTTGCCTCCGGATTGTAAAATCCAAGTGTTGACACTCCGCCCCATCCCCCTTAACCATTCCTCCCCGCGCCATGCGAATGGCGGAGTAGCCAAGTGGTAAGGCAATGGTTTGCAAAACCGTCATTCGAGGGTTCGATTCCCTCCTCCGCCTCCAGCTAAATATCTTGAGATCAAGGGTTTAGGACCGAAGCAAAAAGTTAGGGAATTGTTCCCAAAGGCAGAAAAAAGCACGAAAACGCACCCCAAAACGGGAAGTAACCGGGAAGTGGTTTTTTACTTTGCCTTACACTCCCCCCGCGCTGGATCGCGCACGCCCACGATGCTTTGGGCAACTCTGCCAAGCGGTAAAGGAAATCCGCCGTTCCCTCGCGCGCGCGAGGTCGGCAACAATTCGTCCCGCGTTTTCCAACAGCACATACCCACTCATACCTGCTCATGATTTTCCAACAGCTTGGCAAATTTTACATCACCTCCGCGTGATCGCGCGCAGTCGTTTTGGACTCGGTTAATCCAAGTCTATGGTACCACCGCCCTTCAAACCCCGAACGATTTCGACTTTGTTGGATGACAGAAAATAAACTTTGATTGGATTTCCTTGTTTCCAATAACCCATCGTTCTTAACGATACTCGAAAAATCTTTTTCAAATAACTGATGGCCGACATCTTCATCATGAATGGCACTCCCCTCAAAAGATTGCTTAGAATCGTCACGGATTCCGGTCTCGCTCCATTTTTTAATTTTGACGACGATTCTAGATATGCCAGCTTCCAGGCCGATGGCGTAATCTTCAGCGCCACGGTACTTTTGTGAAATTCTCCAATCTCCACGGATCGCCTCGTACGCTGCCCCATGGTCCTCAGAGAATGGGATTGGCTGGTCAAGATCATTATTCGACTGATCCACAGCCACTATGCCGACGATCGCCTTTGTAACCCAATGGTAAGAAAGTTAGCTAGGCCGGATCATAACCAATCGGTTACCATTAACTGTTTGCGGTCTGGGATTATCAGGGTAAGGAGTGTGCGTCCGCCATTGGATTCGTTTGAAATCATTTGCCGTTAGAGCGTTTGATTTTTCATGAAATCGACTTGTTGCAACCTCAATTATGCACACTTCCCTAATCGTGAGCTCACGCCAACCCATTTTTCTTGCCACCCTTCTTTGTCCCGGTTTCCAGGCCCAAGGGGAAGACGTTCCACAACGCTACGACTATAGCTATCAGCTCTATCAGGAGGACTTGGACCGGATCAAGGTGGAATCCACTTACATCCGCGGCCAGATCCAAATCGATGATTCGATGTCGTTCCGCTTTCAGTGGTTGAACGACGCCATTTCCGGAGCCTCGCCTACAGGCGTGCTTCCGGGTGGCACCCAGCCTTTCCTTTCAAATGTGGATGACGTCCGCACCGGCATTCTCGGTGCCCTGTCCCGGCAATTTGGAGACCATCGAGTGGAACTCGAGATATCGAAAAGCAGCGAGCACGACTACATTTCACACGGTTATGCTCTTACCGACACCTTGGAGTTGAACCAAAAAAACACCACCGTGGCTTATGGGGTCAACTATCTTGACGACACGGTAAGCGTACCGAAACTTCCGGACACACGTAAGGAAAGCTTCGATTTTTTCACAGGGGTCACTCAGATTCTTGATAAAGATACCGTCATCACCGCAAACCTCACTGTGGGCTATGCTAATGGCTACCTCAACGATCCTTACAAGGTGGTGCAGCGTAATGAAATCCTTCAGATTCCGGATGGGAGCGGTGGCTTCATCAATCTCCCGGTTACTAACATTTATCGTGAAAACCGCCCGGATAGCAGATTACGTGAGGTATTGCAAATGGAAGGCAAGCGATACATCGAAAAGGCGAATGGAGCCGTCGATGCAGTGCTGCGCCTTGCCCATGATGATTACGGAATCTTCTCGGAAACCGTCCAACTTGAATGGCGGCAGGACATTGGCGACCATTTTCAGGCCATTCCATTTTTCCGTTACTCCCATCAGAATGCGGCGGATTTCTACATGACCACCCTCAATGGACTTTCCGCCTCCTTCACGCCATCGAGCGCACCAAACGGCAGCGGTCCTAACTACTCGGCGGACTACCGGCTTTCATCGCTGGATGCGATAAGCCTTGGCCTTCGCCTGCGCTATCAAATCACGGATCATGTGGCAGCCACGGCATGTTTCGAACGCTATACGATGAGCGGAAGTGGTGGTGGCTCCGACGTCGCACCTGAACAAGCTTATCCAAGTGCCGATATCTGGACGTTAGGACTCAGCGCACAATTCTAACAATCTGATTCTTTAATATGGATTTCACCACTACACAACCTGTCCTGCCTGCCGATGACCTCGGCGTGCGGCGACTTGAGTTTAATGCATTGGGGACAACATGCCTGATTAAATTCATCATGCCTGACGAACGGAGGGCCTTGGAATTCGCCGCTGCCGCGCTGGGATGGATTGGGAAGTTTGAAGCAAAATTTTCCCGCTTTCGCCCGGATTCGCTTGTTTCACGGATCAATGCGGCGGCAGGTCGCGGATGGGTGAAAACCGACACCGAGATGGAGGAGCTTCTCGACATCGCGGAGAGTCTCTTCGCCCGAACTAACGGAATTCTTGATCCGACGATGCTGCCTTTGTTGAGTGTTTGGAATTGGAAGATCGTCCATGCCAAGCTTCCCACTCGCGGCGAAGTGAATGCGGCGCTTGATCTAACCGGATGGGGAAAAGTCCAACGCCGCTCAGGTGCGGTGTTTCTCCCACAAGCAGGCATGGGACTGGATTTCGGCGGTTTTGGTAAGGAATTCGCTGTGGATAGTCTTGTGAAAATCGCCCGCCTATCTGGAATTAAGGATGCGATCATCGACTTGGGGCGCGACATTTACGCAATGGGTGGAAATGGTGCGCATCCCTTTTGGCACATCGGCATTGAGGATGGAAACAAGCCTGGAAAATGTTGGGGTGGATTGGCTGTTAGAGATCTTGCCGTTTCCGCCTCCGGTGACTACGCCCGTTATTTTACCCTTGAGGGTGTGCGTTACGGCCACATCCTTGATCCGCGCACCGGCTGGCCCGTTGCGAACGGCATGCGTGCTGTCACCGTCGTCGCGAATTCATGTCTGGAAGCTGGCATCTACAGCACCGCTGTTTTTGTGCTCGGCTGCCGTGAGGGGCTCCATCTCGCATCGCTCGCTCGTGGAGTCGAAGTGTGTGCCCAAGGCGAACACGGCATCGACGGCAGCCGGAACTTCGGAAAATGGCTGGTCCAGGCCGCCTGAAATGACTCTCTCAACTAACATCCCACTATGAAAAACATCATCACCGCAATTCTGCTCACCTGTTTGTCACCCGCTCTATCAGCTGCCGATGCTGCTAAAGTCGGCCAGCCGATGCCGAAGCTTTCGCAACTGCTGCCCGGCGCATCCATCCCTAACACATCAGGTAAGGTCGTGCTTGTCGATTTCTGGGCATCTTGGTGCGGCCCTTGTGTGCAATCTTTCCCCGTCCTCAATAAGTTACAGTCCAAATATGGTGCCAAAGGTTTAGTGATCATTGGAATCGGCGTCGATGAGGAAGCCGCAAAATACAAAGGCTTTGCGGATAAGATGAAGGTGACGTTTTCAGTGGTTCATGACTCCTCGCACAAAGCCGCTGACTTCTTCGGTCCATCCTCGATGCCATCGAGCTACCTCATTGATCGCAAGGGTGTCATCCGCTACATCCACGCTGGATTCAGAGGTGCCAAAACCGAAGCCGAATACGTGACAGAAATCGAAGCGCTCGTGACAGAAGGCAAGTAAGCCAATTTCCCGCACATCATGAAATCCGCATCCTTTTTTATCACCCTTGTTTTCGCCATGATCTGCCTCAGCAGTTGCGCGGAACAATTCGTGCGGGTCAAACCTTACGAGCGAGGCAATCTAGCCAGGCCCGTAATGGCGGACAACCTAGATCCTCTTCAAAAGGCAATGACTGAGCACGCTTACTTTTCCCGCGAAGCCGCATCCGGTGGCGGCGGGGTCGGTGGCGGCGGCTGCGGCTGCAACTGACCTTAAATAAATTAACATTTTTCTCACGGAAATCCGAATTATGCCATGAACTCTCGATTCCATATTCACCCCAAGGTTCGTTTGATCTGCACCAAACTGGGATCACTTTTGTTATTGTTTCAACGCAGCCCCATCGTCCAGATTATCATGCCGGAAGCCCGCGTGATGAGCACAACCGGGGTCGGCGAACTCGTAAAATGGACTGTTGCTACCGTTGCTGGACTTGGGGTTTATGACACGGTGGCGGGTGCGACAGCGCTGGTGCAGATTGCGCCCACTCCAGTGGTTGTTCCCGTTCCCGCGACGAGCGGGAGCGCGTTCACGATGACAATGCAAGTGACTGGTGCCCCGGGAGACCCGGGAAGTTGGCAGGTCACAGGAACCTTGCCAACGGGCATCGTAAAGTCTAACACGGGGGCTTTTTTCACACTATCTGGTACACCCACGAGCACCGGCAGCTTTCCGTTCACACTCACGGCATGGGAATTATCAGGTAATTCAGGAGGATCCGTCTCCAAGGCCTTTACGATCAGCGTCGCCGCAGGCGCAGTAGTTTTGCCCTCCGTTACCACCTCTTCAAGTGCCAGCATCGCCACTACTAGTGCCACACTGGGTGGAAATGTAACGAGCGCCGGTGGCGGAACGATCACCGCGCGAGGGGTGGTTTACTCGATCACCGCAACGAACGCTAATCCACTCATCGGTGGCGCGGGTGTAACGCAGGTCGCGGGGACGGCCTCCACCGGGGTTTTCACAATCAGCGCCACCGGTCTCACACCGGGCACCGCCTACTCGTTCAAAGCCTTTGCTACTAACAGCGCTGGCACTACCTACACCGCGCCGGTTGCGACCTTTAACACTTTAATTGCAGTCCCGACGATTACGACGCCCACGAATGCGACGATCACCACGACAAGCGTCACTTTAGGTGGAAATGTTACCAATGCTGGCGGCGGAACGATTACCACGCGCGGGGTGGTTTACTCGGTTACCGCATCGAATGCCGACCCACTCATCGGTGGCGCGGGTGTAACGCAAGTCCCGGGGACGGCGTCCACCGGGATTTTCACAATCAACGCCACGGGTCTTGCGCCGGGCACCGCGTACTCATTCAAAGCCTATGCTACTAACAGTGCTGGGACTACCTACACCGCGCCGGTTACGACTTTTAACACTTTAATTGCAGTCCCGACGATTACGACGCCCACGAATGCGACGATCACCACGACAAGCGCCACGCTAGGTGGAAATGTTACCAATGCTGGCGGCGGAACGATTACCGCGCGAGGGGTGGTTTACTCGGTTACCGCATCGAACGCCGACCCACTCATTGGCGGCACGGGTGTAACGCAAGTGGCGGCGACGGCTTCCACCGGGGTTTTCACAATCAGCGCCACGGGTCTCGCGCCGGGCACCACCTACTCGTTCAAAGCCTATGCCACTAACAGCGCTGGCACGACCTACACCACGCCGGTTGCGACATTTAACACGGTGGCCACGGCACCTACGGTCACCGCGCCAACCAGCACTCCCAGCGCCAGCGTTTCTAACACCAGTCCGACGACCAGCGCCACTCTCGGCGGCACGGTGATGGACGATGGTGGCGCAACGATCACCGAGCGTGGGGTAGTTTATTCGCTCACCTCGGCAAATATGGATCCGCTCATCAACGGAGCCAACGTAAATAAACTCGCTACCACGGGCACCACAGGGGTGTTTACCGTTAGTGCGATTGGCTTGTCCAAAGGAACGGACTATTCATTCAAGGCTTATGCCACTAACAGCATGGGAACGACTTATAGCTCTCCGGTCTCCACGTTCCTCACTCTGGCCGATCCGCTGGGGACTTTTACGACCTGGCAAGGTTCTCAATTCAACAGCTCGCAAATGGCGGATCCTGCCATTTCAGGCCCCACGGCGGATCCGGATGGGGATGGAATCACCAATGAAAACGAATACATCCTTGGTCTGTCGCCACTTAATCGCGACCCGTCGCCCGCACCTGCCATCAGTCCGATTGCCAGGCCGTTTACTTTGTCCTTTCTCGCGAAATCCGCCAGTGGCTCCGGTTATGCAGGAAAGACACGCCACTACGCGCTTGAGGCCACTGATAGTTTGAGTGTCGGCTCATGGACTCCGCCTGTTGGATACTCCGATGTCATCGCCAGTGACCAAACCGTAACCTACAGTGAATCTCCAGTAGATCCCGCTCCCGGCTCGGCCAAATTCTATCGTCTCAAAGTCTGGCTTGCGCCTTGAGAATGAGGTTTTGGTCGTTTCGCGGCCACTCTCGGTTCGGTACGTCAGTGAAAACGCCAAGCCCTGGGGGCAATAGCACTTCCATATATTTTAAAAACTTCCTGCACTCATAGCAATTATCTTGCAAACCCGCCACCCTGACGCTTTCTTCCGCGCTCAACCTACAACCTAGGACGTTTCGGCTCGCGCTGGAGCTATCCCCTACGACCATGGCCGAAAAAGAAATCAACCTCACCGAATATAAGCTCCACGAAGGAGATACAGGCAGTTCCGCATATCAAGTCGCGCTTCTCACCAAGCGGATTTTTGAACTCACAGACCATTTAAATATCCACAAGAAGGACTTCGCGTCACGCCGCGGCCTCCTGACGATGGTTTCCCAGCGCCGTAAGTTGCTGGATTACATCAAAAAGGGCTCCGATGAGCGCTATTTGCAGCTGATCCAGAGCCTCGGACTCCGCCGCTAAAAACTCTCCGCAAGCAGCCACGGGCAATCCCCGTGGTTGTTTTGCGAAACGGTCCGGGCACTTCGCTAGGCCCGCCAGACATTCCCTCCGCAGCCGCCTATTTGCGCGCTGCGGAATTTGTCTGAAAACGAAGATTGTCCATCCTGCATCCCGCCGGATGGGCTGTACGCACTGAAAAAAGAAAACAAACACCGATTATGAATATCCATACACTCACGGCCGACGTCGGCACCAACCCGATGACGTTCGAAACCGGCAAAATCGCCAAACTCGCCGATGGCGCCGTCACCGTCCGCTGCGGCGACACCATCATCCTCGTCACCGCTGTTTCCGCCACCAAGGTGAAATCCGGCCAGACCTGGTTCCCACTTTCCGTGGAATATAAGGAAAAAGCCACCGCTGCCGGCGTATTCCCAGGCGGCTACTTCAAGCGCGAAGGTCGCCCAACCGAGAAGGAAATCCTCACCTGCCGCATGACGGACCGCCCACTGCGCCCGTTATTCCCGAAAGGCTATCTCTACGAAACCCAGATCGTCGCCATTCTCCTCAGCGCCGATGGCATCAATGACTCGGACATTCTCGCGATGAACGGAGCCTCCGCCGCTCTCTGCCTTTCGGACATCCCGTTCGCAGGCCCGATCGGTGCCGTGCGTGTTGGCCGTGTCGATGGGAAATTCGTCATCAACCCGACCCACGACGAGCGCGCTGACAGCGATCTCGACCTCATCTACGTTGGCGACAAGACCAACGTCATCATGATCGAAGGCCAAGCCGATGAAATCCCTGAGGACGAATTCATCAAAGCCCTCCACTTCGCCCAAGAAGCCGTCGCTAAATTGGTGGCTGTCCAAGAAGAACTCGCGAAACTCGCCGGCAAGGAAAAGCGCACTTACGAACTCACCGTAGCCAAGGA
>JANYEC010000086.1 GCA_025363295.1 Akkermansiaceae bacterium | reverse complement strand
ATGTGAAAGGCCTAAAAGTAACAGAAGAAGAACTTGGAGAAATAACCATTAAGCGCAACAAATTCCATGGAGAGTGGAACTATGAAATTCATCCAAATCAATAAATGTAATCCGGTAGCTTATTGTTTAGCACCGCCTTAGTTTGAATGATGAATGGAGAGGTATGCTCTGTCTTTAGAATATATTGATACTGAATCCAGCGATTCCATGCTATGGGGTGAAACCCTCACAACATTTTGACCTATCTTGAACAAAGTGAAAACATGGAATCAGAAGAACGATACTTATTGTATTGTTTCAATGAGCAGATGTATAACCCCACATCATACAATGAAAATGATGTGCAATCTCCGAGATAAATGAATTTTACCGCGATCATGAAAAACCGCTGGGTGGAGCTTTTGAAACGTGCGTTCTCCGGCTGGATTGAGGACAAAGCACAACGCATGAGTGCGGCGCTCGCTTATTACTCTCTTTTTTCCATTGCTCCGCTGTTAGTGATTACCGTTGGCCTTGTTGGGGCAGTGTACGGAGAAAAGGCGGCAAGCGGCCAACTCTATGAGGAGCTGAAGGGCGCTATGGGCTCTGAATCAGCCGAAGCGATCCAATCGATGGTGCGGAGCGCTTCCAAACCCAACCAAGGCGCGTTGGCAACAGCGATTGGATTTATCATACTAATGTTAGGTGCCTCTGGCGTCTTCAATGAGCTGAGGGATGCCTTAAACACAATCTGGGGTGTCAAATCCAAGCCTACCGTAGGCATTGTTGGAATGTTGCACGGCAAGTTACTGAACTTCGGCATGGTGCTGGGGATTGGATTTCTTCTCCTCGTCTCGCTGATGATAAGTACGGCCATTGCGGGTTTAAACCAGCGCCTTGAGAGTGTGCTGCCACTCCCCGCATGGATCTGGGCTACAGTCGCCTTCATCATATCTCTTGGCTTAGTGACAACACTCTTCGCACTTATCTATAAAGTGCTGCCGGACGTGCAAATTCGTTGGCGACATGTTTGGTTTGGAGCGTTCATCACGGCGGTGTTATTCGAAATCGGCAAGACCGGACTAAGCTGGTATTTGGGTAGAGAGGGAATTGCTAGCACCTTTGGCGCGGCAGGATCGATCGTGCTATTACTGCTCTGGGTTTACTATACCTCCTGCATTTTGTTTTTTGGAGCGGAGTTCACTCAAGTTTATGCCGAAGCCGATGATTGTGTCACCGAACCGGCAGAAAATGCAAAGCGCGTGACCACTGGAGAGCAGGCGAATTAGGGTCCATATCTGCAGTACGACTTATTCGAGGATCATTGCTCACGGATTAGCATTTGCCTCATCATTCGCGCTGAGTTGAGTCAGCGCCCATGCCATTTCTTACGGCAAAATTCTTACACTGTGACCGGTTTGGGTGAGGGCGAAGAGTTTGGTGGCGTTCTCTGCGTGCAGACGGATGCAGCCGTGCGAGCCTCCGGCCTCACCAATAACCGCTTTGCTCAAAGGCGACCCACAAACGCGTCCATTTTCCTTTCTGGAAGGTAAACCAAGTCACGAGGCACATGAACATAGGTTCATTCTAAAAATTCTGGTAGGCCAGTGCGTGCAGATCGTTCACAAGCGTCCAGCAGCACTTGGGTCTTCAACGAAATTTCTGCCCATGGGGAGTTGCCAGCACCGCTCGCTACCTCGGCGGCAAACCGGGCGAACATGAGAGCCTCAATGCCCACGCCCGGTCCCGCCGCCCGCGGCTCGCGCTTGTAGTTCAACTCCCAGTCGGTGTCATTTTCGGCCACGGGTGAGATGAAATCCGATACGCGGACATAACCCTCCGAGCCACTTACATTGAACCACATTTGCTTGGGCGCCCGAAATGAGCAATGGAATGCCGCCGTGATGCTGCCGGAAAAATCCAGCTCAGCGGAAAAATCCATGATCGAGGTTCCATCGTTGAGCACGCGCCCGGAGACGCGCCGAGGCATCTCCCAATTCATCGCCCAGAGCGTGGCCCGCAAGCAGTACCACCCGAGGTCGCCGAGGCAGCCGGTTGGTTCTAAGGCCACTTGGCTACGGATGTCGTTGCCTGCGAAATCATCCCCTGCCCGGTAGCTGAATGCCGAGGTAATCCGCTTGATCGCACCCACGCTCGACCCATCGTTAAGGATATGCCGCAATTTTTGATAGCGGGGATCGTGCATGAACATGACGCCGTCCATGAATAAGACTCCGTGGCGTGAGCAAGCGGAGATCATTTCCCGCAATTCAGCCGCACCGGTGGCACAGGGCTTCTCGCAGAGGACGTGTTTTCCGGCCTCGGCGGCTCGGATCACCCATTCCTTCCGCACCCCGGTGGGCAGCGGGATGTAGATGGCATCCACATCGGCACGGGCGATCAATGCTTCATAGCTACCAAGCGCGGTAGGTAGGTGCGGCCATGGAAACTCCGCTTGCAGACCTTCGATGAGTGATTGGGCTTTCTCCAAATCGCGGCTGGCGATCGCCACCAACTCCGCCGCACCGCTGTTGCGCATTCCCTGCCAGTTCCGGCGGACGATGCGGGCGGCGCCGAGGATACCCCAGCGTAATGGTGGGATTTTAGTCATTTGACGGCTCCTGCTTAAGTTGCAATCTCTGTTCCATCTCCGTGTGAAAAATCAGGATCGGCGAGGCCAGTGTGGGTGGGATTTTAATCATAGAATTTTGTTTTAACCATCAGACGCATCGAAGCTCCGCGCATGGAGAAGTTGTTGAAATTGACCTTCCCTACCGCAAAGTTCGTCATAACTTCCGTCTTGCACAATACGGCCGCGATCCAGCACGAGTATCCTGTCGCAGGAACGGACCGTCGCCAAGCGGTGGGCGATAACCAAAGTCGTCCGGCCCGGCATGACGGTAGTGAGAGCGCTCTGGATGGCGAGCTCCGAAATCGTATCGAGGGCGCTGGTGGCTTCGTCAAAAATGAAAAAATCGTGTTCGCCAAGCAAGGCACGGGCGATCGCCAGCCGCTGCCTTTGTCCGCCCGAAAGGGAGGCCCCGCTTTCTCCGACGCGGGTTGCCAACCCGTGTGGCAAGCGCTCGATGAATTCCCAAGCCTGTGCACGTTCGCAGGCGCGCTTCAGCTCATCATCCGTCGCATCCGGTTTCGCCACGGATAGATTCTGGCGGATGGTCGTTCTGAAAATGAACGGATCCTGTGGCACGACCGCGAATGCCTTGCGCACGTCGCCCCCGCGGCAGTCCCGCAAGTCCACGCCGCCGATGCGGATAGAACCCAGCTGTGGATCGTAAAACCGCAACAAAAGTTGCGCCACGGTGGATTTCCCCGCTCCTGAAGCGCCCACCACTGCGACGTTCTGGCCATAAGGAATCACCAGCGAGAAATCCCTGATCACCGCCGTCCCGGGGTCATAACCGAACTCCACTTGGTCGAAAACGATGTCGCCTTTTCCCGGCAGGACCCGATGCGTCCGCACCGGATCAGGGGTAGTACTCTGGGTTTCGAGAACCGTGTTGATCCTATTCAGCCCCGCCTGTGCCGCGGCACGCAAGATCGCTACATTGAAGAGCGCGGCCAATGGGCCTTGCAAGGCGATGAAGCTCGTTAGATAGCCTTGGATTTCCCCGATGGTCAGGCGGTGCGCCCCGGCGGACGCTTGACGGCCTTCGAGAAACCGCCATGCGCACGCCGCGCAAAGGACCGCGAAACACAAGTAGCCCGCACCTTCCTGCTTCATGTTCTCCACGTGCCCGCGCACATCGCGCGCGTAAGCGGTCCGCCCGATGTGACCGGCGCTTTCCTGGAAGCCCGAGATGACCTCGTCCTCCATGGCATACAATTTCACATCGCGACGGCCCCGCAGCAGATCTGCGACCTCGCCGGACACCCGCGCTTCTGCCGATTGAAATCCGGCATGCAACGCCCGCACCCGGCCTTGCGAATGGATCTGCAGGCCCACATTCACCGCGACGAGCAACACCAGCACTCCCGTTAGAACCGGATCCCAGGCCGCGATCCAGAGAATCGTGGACAGGATCATGAAGACGCTGCCCGGAGCGCTGAAGGTGAATTGCTGGAGATAGGTCTGAATCTGCTGCAACGGCGAACCAAAGAGATAGGAGAACAATTCGCCGGAATCGTTCCGGCGGTGGAAACGCAGGCAGAGGTGGTTGACATGGCTGAAAAACCTAGCCCGCAGCGCGAGCAACACTGCTTCCCTCACCTTGGTGAAAATCCGGTAGCCGAGATGCCACACCAGCATCCGCGCTACGACCGCGACGAACAGATAGATCAGGCAGATTTTTAACAACGATTGATAACGCGCGCTTTCGATAAGCCCCGGTGCCAGCAAGACATCGTCGATGAGATACTTCGGCACGAGATTCTGGAATGACACCGAGACACCGGCGATCACGTTCAGCAAGAGCGCGACGAGGATCGCGCGGCGGTGCGGTTTTAAATAGGGAAGCAGCAGTTTCTCGACAGGAGTGCGTGTGCCTGCATCGGCCGGCAGCCCTTCCGCATTTTTCCCGATTCCCGATAAGTTCCCCGCTTGTGATTTGCTGGGGTTGGAAACGTCGCCGCTCATGCGATGATCTTCACCCGAGCGTGGTAAAAGCCGCTCCTGAGGATTTTGAGAGGAAGTCATGGATGGGATTACAATCTTATCATTGTGGACATCATCCGGTACTCGCGCAGCATGGAGTAAAATGTCATGGCGCTATTTCCAGTCGTCGCGGCGGAAGGGCGCGGCGGCGAGATCGTCGCTGTTGTAAAGATTTGCCTCGGAGCCGTTGCGCCAGGATCGGCCGTGCCCCAGACCGGCGCGCGTCCGCCGCGCGGGAGCACGACTTGATCGGAAAAGAGCGCGGACAATTTAACCTCTGCACGAAGCGGAAGCGCGAAAGCTAGAAGTAAAAGAGCCAAGAGAGGGCGGATCATGGGGGTTGTATTTTCAAAAATGGAAGGCACCGCATCTGCTGTGCTGTGGCATTGCGTAACGAAAGCGCGGTCTATTTTTCGCGAACAGATCGCTCTCATTCATTGTTAGTGACCTTGATTCACGGGACTTGCGGGGAACAAATCAAGCTCGTAAACCGACCATTGCTTTCCGCGTTGTGCGCCAGTGAGAGTGACTTTCACGAAGCGTGCGGACATCGGCGTGAAGAAGTTTTCGGTCACACCGGGCATGCCGCTGCGCTCTTCGACTCGCGTCCATTTCGTGCCGTCCAGCGAGACATCCATGCGGTAGCGCTTTGGCCTATCTTCTGGCGCCTTCCACTGATCGAGTCGCAGGCCGCTGAGCGTCGTTTCCTGTGGCAGTTCGACTTGAATCCACTGGCCGGACTTTTGATCGCCAGCCGTCCGCCAGCCTGTCTCTGTTTTGCCATCGATGGCGCGCGCGGCATCCTCCGGCTTCTCGCTCGTCGTCACGCGCCAGCCGGCTTTCGAAAGCGCCGGCGGTAGTGCCGTGCACAGGGCGTCGACCGTCCACGGCTCTTTGCGCTGCGCGTATTTCTCCCGCAGCTCTCTCACTTTCGTGGCCGTGACCAGCGCACCGTGGTTCCCAAACGAATTGCGAACGTAAGAGGCGACGGCGGCGATCCACTCGTCATTGTTCGAGTTCATCAACACCATTTGTGAGTCGTAGGTTTTACCGCCGATGGGACCAGCCAGGCCATGGAGCAGCACGAGCGCCGCAGCGTCGGGATGCGATCGCACGGTGAGCGACCCGGCGAGCGGCGGCGCGATCGTGGTGCCGGGACGCAGACCGTCCATCGGCATGCCTTTGCCATCGAAGCCGTGACACGCGAAGCAAAGTTCCTTGTAAATCACCTGACCTCTTTCCAGCTGGGCGATTTCGGGTGAAGTGAACTCCGATCCGCCGACTTTATCCGCGCCGGTGAGGATCACGGTGCCCATGGTCTTCACGCCTGCTGAGGGCGAGGTGAGCATGGTTTGTTGCGCCAGCTTTGGGTAGTCTGGCCAGAGATTGGCGTCTTCGCTGCTGAGGTATTTCCCCGTCATTAAGGCTTGCAGTACGACACTTGAATTGGCGTCCCGGGCGAGTGCCTGAACGTCGGGAAGAAGGGCGGCATCTCCCTTGACGATCAGCCTTTCCGCAACGCGGATGCCCTGTGCGCGGAGCTGCGGATCGCTGTCCTTGAGAAAGGTGCGCACGACCTCAGTATCAAGCGCGCCGATGCCTTCCAGCGTCCAGAGCGCGTGTGTCCGTGCGAGCGGGCTTTCGTTTTCCCGAGCCATCTGCACAAGCGCTGGCACCACGGACTTGTCGGCTTTCAGTACCAGAAGCTTTTGCGCGGTATCCCGCCACCAGCCGCCCGGATGCGCGAGATGGGCGACGAGCTGCGACGCGTTTTCTTCCAACATCTGCGGTTGCGGGCCGGGCGTAAAATCCTTGTGCCTGAGCCGCCATATTCTGCCTCTGTTCACCACTTTTTCCATGCCGTATTGCTCCAGAGCCTTGCGTAAATACGAACCAGGTTTGGTCCAGTCACCCTCTTGGATAATACCCCGATACATGTCCACGATGTAGAGGCAGCCGTCGGGGCCATTGGCCAGGTTGACAGGGCGGAAATTCGGATCGGTCGAGCGAATGAATTCCGACTTCTCATACGGATTGCGAATGGTGGTGATGCCATCCTTCACCTCCACGATGGCGCGGCGGATAAGCCGTCCGACGGGCTCGCCGATGAAAGCATTTCCGCGGAGTTCTTCCGGCAGCCGGTCGCCGCGGAAAATCTCTTGGCCGCACGATGCGGTGAAGTGATTGAGGGTTTTGTCCGGCATCCGCACGCGCTGCGGCCCGCTCTGGAAATCGGCGAGCCCGACAAGCGGCCACACTTCCATGAAGTCCGGCGTGAACTGCCCCGGAGCGTCGTAGGCCCCGTAGAGTATGGGTGTTTGAAAATGAAAGAGCCCCTTTTCGGCACCGCCATTGCTCAACCAAAGCTTGCCCCAGTCATCCTGCGCAAGTCCCCACTGTCCGCCGCCGCTCGGCACTTTTTCCTGCAGCGGTTCTTGTCCCTCACCGTTCCAGCGCAGGCGGTAGGCGGCCGTTGTTTGGTAAATCCAGTTGTCCAGGGTCCAGATGAGCCCGCTTTGCTGATGCTCGAGATTTCCGCCGCGCGGCCCGCCGGGAAACCACATCCCGACCTTGTCCGCCACACCGTCCCCATCCGTGTCGCGATAGCTTTTGATGTCGTTTGTGCCGGTTTCATTGATCAGCACGCGGTCATCGAGAGGCAGCACCATGCGCGGCAGGAGGAGCTTGTCGGCGAAGATCGTGTGCTTGTCGAAAACGCCGTCGCGCTTGGTGCTCTCATGCCGGGATACGACACCGGTGCGTGTCATTTCATCCTTTGCGTCGATGTCCTGCATGTAGCTGCGGAACTCCGCCACATACATCCGTCCGTTGCCGTCGAAGGTGATGTTCACGGGCTCGCGCATGCCATCGCGCTCGCTCAAGACTAACTCCAGCGAGTAGCCCGGGGGGAGCTGAATCGTCTTCAATTCCTCCTCAGGTGAGAGTGCAGGGATGGACGGCTGCGGAGTGAAGTCAGGCTCGTATTTAGCAGCATCTTCTGAAATGCTGATCGCGGTGCTGATGGAAATGAGTGAGGCGGCAAGAACGATCGATTTCATGGGATAAAAATGTGCTGGAGGCTGCTTGATCATGGGGTGATTTTCAAAGGGAAAAAGCGCCGCCTTTCGGTGCTGGAGGCGAGTGGGGCTTCAAGACGGCGGGTAGGTTCGTGCGGAATGAATTTCGCGCTCCAATTTTGGCACCCGATGTTCCCATTTCTTAAGGCAAAATTCTCACACGGTCGCCGGTTTGGGTGAGGGCGAAGAGTTTGGCGGCGTTCTCTGCGGGCAGACGGATGCAGCCGTGCGAGGCTGGGTAGCCGGGGAGGACGCCTTGGTGCATTCCAAACGCAGCACAACTGAGTCTTTGGAAATAGGGCATGCTGGCGTGATAGATGGTGGAGGTCCACTCGCGATACTTGTCCGTGATCACAAATTCCCCCGTGGGCGTGGAGTGCCCTTTGCGCCCAGTGGAAATTTTGGTGGCGAAAACTTCATTGCCCGCAGAATCTAGCAGGCGAGCACGTTGCTCGGAGAGGCTGATGATGATTTGGCGATCTTCGCGCATGGGGTCTCTACCTAGTAGCAGACGCATCATTCGGATATCGTTGCGGTCGGTGGCGAAGTTCATAGGCCAGAGGTTTGAGGGGCGTGTCCAAACTTGGGTTTTCGCGCCGGCTTTGATGAGAAATCGGACGATTTGAAGTTCCCCTGAATCCACGGCGAGCATGAGCGGTGTGACGTTCCGATCATATTTGAGTGCCCACCGCAAGCTGCCGGGGCGGACGCATTTTAGGAAGGCGGGTGAGATGGGATTGGTAAATGGAGTGTTAGGGTTCGTCCCATCATCAAGCATTTCTTTTACCGTGCGTGGGCATGCGCTGGCGATGGCGAGGTGAAACGCCGACTGGCCTTCGGGCATGGGGAGGCTCGTATCAGCTCCGGCATGGATCAGGGTGGCCGCGACAAGATCCTGCTTGTTCCGGATTGCTAGACTTAACGGAGTATCTCGGGTGGGTATGATTGTGCGGTTAGGTTCGGCACCACAGGCGAGGAGCAGGCTGACCATTTCGTAATCCCCTCGGGCGCTCGCCAAAGGCAGGGCGAGCCCCACGGGGTTTCCGTAGTCGAGCAACAGTTTTACGAAAGAACCACGGCCTGCGTTGGCGGCTTCTTCTACCAGAAGGAGGCCATCAGTGCCGCGATGGGTGGCCTTCGCACCGTGACGGAAAAGCAGGCGCGCCGTTTCTGGGTCGCGGTTTTGAAATGCCTGCCATAACCAGGTATCCCAGTTTTCGTTAACCGGCTTGGCACCGTGAGCGAGGAATGTTTCCAGAAGCTCAGCATTTCCGCTCGCAAAAACCCGCTGGAGCGGTGGAGCGGATGTGCCCGGCTGTGAGCAATGGTTAGGGTTGGCTCCAATTTTCAGAAGCAACTCGATGTGTCGCCGATTCCCTTCATCCACCGCTTTTTCTAAGAGAGTGTTTCCATCAGGGCAGCGGGCATCAGGATCGGCACCAGCGGCGGCCAGCTTCGGCACCGCGTCTAACCATGAATGGCGAAACGCGAGTTGGATGGTGGTTTCACCTGCGGCATTGGTGGCACCGGGATCGGCACCGAGAAGGATAAGAGATTCCGTAATATCCCGCATCCCGGCTTCCATGGCCACATGCAGCAAGGGATTTCCCGCACGATCTTTCTGGTGTGGATCGGCACCGGCTTTCATCATTAGTCTAACGAAAGTTAGGCGGCCTTGGCGGATTGCCCATGGTAGGATTTCCTCCCCATCCGGCATAAGTCCGTCCGTGCGGGCACCGGCCTTGAGCAGTCTTTCGACGATGGCGGATTCGCCCCGCTCCACGGCGACGCCAAGAATGCTGGCCTTGTCCGGCGAGGTGGCGTTCACGTTTGCTTTTGCATCGAGCAGTTTGAAAGTTGATTGAAGATCGCCATTTTCAATCGCGACCCTAACAGGTGAGCGGCCTTTATCATCACGTTGCTCGGTGTAAACCCCGACGTCTAACAACCACCCGACTCGCTGAGGATTCTTGTCGATAACGGCCTGCACCAGCGAGCGCGCGGACGGCTCGACGCCCGCTTTGGACAGTTCCCTGAGTCCACGTTTTTGGGGCGAGTCACAGGATGGGAGTAATCCCAGCACCACCAGCAGAGCTGCAATTTGACAGAACGGAATTACCCCTGTGGAAGTCACAATGGAAGGAAACTTAGGCAACCGATTTTCAAAAGCAAGTTCACAAGCCGGGTGTCGTTTTTGTCACACGCGCCCGGGCATCATTGCATCAGTTCCCTGGGGCTGTCGCAGGTTTCTCCGAACTGTCGGCGAGGTCTTGAGACACCTCATCATAGAACTTGAGCACGGTGTCACGTGCCGTGGCCACCCCACCCTCTATCAAGTATTCTGCTCCCTGAGCACGAGCGGCACGTTCCATCGCCGGGATGGCAGCAATCATTGACTTCACGCGATCAAAAATCTCGCGATCATCTTTTTGCACATAACGCGCCAAGCGGTCCACTTGAGAGCGGCAGCTTTCATATGTTTGAGTGAGTTGAGCAAACGCGTGGGGCCTAAAATTCGGATTGGGTAACTCAGCATCGGTAACGATCCACGCCATGGGAGCGATGGCGGTCCGGAGTTCTGGGATGAGGACGACCCGGGGTACGAGTGTAGGACGGTTACCGGCACCTTGAATTCCTAACAATTTAGCAGAATAGTGATAGGGTGCCTCTTGCGCAAGGTCCGCCAGACGGCGGCGGATGAAAATGTTATCGACGTATTGATTCACCGATTGAGTGCCCGCCTTTGAACGGATTTCTTGAAATTTAGCGGAGCTGTTAGCGATGGATTCGTTGGGAAGTTTTGCGGATAGATCGAGGAGTTCTTGGAAATTCGCCGCAAGTAAGACCTCGCGGTCGAGAAAGAATTGTGCGTTTTCGAACGCGAGCAGGGCGGGCAGATATTCGGCAGCCGCGGACGGTAAAATGAGGCGCTCGCCTTTTCCTTTGCCCAGAGCATTGAGTTGATCCCAAAAGTTTGTAGGAAGCTTGAAATTGCCATTTTCATCCACGATTCCGATGAGCGTGGCATCCGGCTCGCGACCGGTGATGGCAGCACTCGCGAGCACAGCGGCAGCGGCACTGAAGGATTGGCGTTTTCCGGAGTGGCTGGATTGTTGCAACTCCTTACTCGTGATCGTCACGCCCCAGCCCGACGGGAGTTCCCCATACTTTTTTTGTAATAGGCTATGAATTTTAGTGGCTAACGAATCGAGGCCGGCCCCATCGGAGGTGGTAGGGATAGCGAGAAGAAACGCAGTGGGAGCTGCGCCTTTTTGAGGAATCTCCTCGGCTGACATGTTCAACGGTGCGGCTGCGAGAACCCATTTCGCGGGCTTCTCGCTGCTCACATGACGCCAAAGAACGGTGCGGACTCCGGCTTTGGTGAGTTTGATCTCAGGTGCCTTCACCACGGGCTCTCCGGCTTTCGAAAGCGGCTCGAGGGGTAGCTCCAAAACTTTAGGTTCATAAGCAGATAACTCGGGAATCCAATCCTTCCAAGCGCCGCGTTCTCCAGCAGCACGCAATGTCGCGGCTTGAGGGTGTTTCGGGTCGGAAATGACGATGACATCGGCGAGGCAGGCGGCGAGGGCCTGGCCTTCATTTCCCGCTTCCCGGCTGCCTAGCCAGCCGATCAGTTGCCACACCTTCGTCTGGGCTTTGGGGATCTGGTCTGGGACGGTTTTCGCTTGAGGACCGCCCTTTTGCAACCGGGTGATGAGTTCGCGGGCAGATGAGTTAGATGGATCCAGCGCGGTGGCGAGGGCCAGCATTTGGGCCGCGCCCCGGCGGTTTTCGGCGGTGCCTCCATCCAAACCTGTGGCGAGAACTTCCAATTGCTTGGAAAGATTCGCCATGGTGTCGGCATCAAGGGGAATCTTGTCACGCCGGAATGCCACCGGACCCTCTGTAGGGGCGACAAAGTCCGCAGCCGCATGCAGGGTTCCGATGCCGACCAGACATGCTGCGAACCGCAAAACGTGAATTTTACTTAACATCATTTTGTTCGGATTAATAATTTCCTACGTCCCTTCACAAGCGAACATTGCAGACTCCCGAGACTTCCGTCAATTTCAGCGCGTGACCCACCGCTTGCCCACCCTCGAGACTCGTGAAGAAGTGATGTTTTTCGATACCGATTGCGGTGGGGTCGTCCACAACCTCGCCTACCTGCGGATGATCGAAACTTGCCGCACACGCCTCGCCGCGCTGATGGGGATGGACTTGCGGACGATGTCTGAAACTCATGTTTACCCGGTGGTGACGCGCACCGAAGTCGATTACAAACGCCCGGCGAAACTTGGGGATTGGCTGGCGATCCGGGGACGGTTAGATGAAATTTCGCGGGCGCGTTTCTGGTGTGCGTTCGAGATGAGCCGGGAATCCGATGGGGCCACGCTTGTCACTGCCCGGCAATCGCTCGCACTGGTGCAAATGCCGCAAGGAAAACCGATGCGCCTGCCGAAGCAATGGGCCGAACAATGGGGTGAAAATCTGAAATCCGAAATTTGAAAACTCCTCTCGTCATCTGGCTGCTTTGTGATGGCAAGCCTGGCCATGAAAACCAGTCACTCGGGCTAGCCGACGCGCTTGCCCGTCTCGTGACTTGCGAGGTTCATCGAATTTCACTAGCAGATAGACTCGGACTTTTCCAGCGGGTGAAAAGTGCGCTCGCTCAAAGCAAAAATTTTCCGAACCCCGATCTCATCATCGGGGCGGGACATGCTACTCACTTTGCGCTGTTATGGCTGGCGCGGAAACATGGCGCAAAAAGCATCGTGCTGATGCGGCCCAGCGTGCCGATGTCGTGGTTCGATTTTTGCATTGCGCCCTCACACGATTTTCCGAAGGCATCGCAGCGCGAAAATCTAATCCTTAGCCGCGGGGCGCTTCACCGCGTGATTCCCGGCGATGGCGAAAAAACCGGCAAGCTCATCCTCATCGGCGGTCCGTCGTCCAACCACGGTTGGGACGGCGAAAAACTCCTCGCAGCCCTCTCCGAAATCGCCGTCCGCGGCGATTGGCAACTCACCGACTCCCGCCGCACACCGGACGAATTCCTCGCAGAAATCCGCAACCGCCTGCCCGCCATCGAAATTTTTCCCCGTCAGGATACTCCGCCGGAATGGCTGCCGGAAAAACTCGCCGCTGCCGGAGAAGTCTGGGTCACGGAAGACTCTGTTTCCATGATTTACGAAGCCCTCAGCTCCGGTGCCAAAGTCGGCCTGCTGCCGGTGCCCGGGCTCGGCTCCTCGCGCGTCCTTCGCGGCATCGAAAAGTTAGTCACCACCGGATTTCTCACCTGCTTCGGCGACTGGGAAAAATCCCGCAACCTCTCCCCACCTCCGGAAATCCTCCGCGAGGCCGACCGCTGCGCCACCGAGGTGCTCAAACGCCTCAAGCCCTGAAAACGCTTTCAATTTGACGCCGCCATCCCAGCTCACCACGCTCTCCATCTCGCAACTCATGTCCGCAGACCCATCCCAAGCCCCGCGCCAAACCTTGATCTGCCTCAAGTGGGGCGACCGCTACAGCTCCGAATACGTCAACCGGACCTACGCCATGGCCATGCGGAACACCTCGCGGCCCTTGCGCGTCATCTGCTTCACCGATGATCCGACCGGCATTCGCGAGGAAGTGGACGTGATCCCGATGCCGGAGTTCGATCTGCCCGAGCGCATGCGCTTTCACCCGTTCCGGCGGATGTTCATTTTCATGCCGGAACTCGCAGACCTTCAGGGAAATGTGCTTCATCTCGATCTCGACCTGCTGATCACCGGCTCGATCGATGCGTTTTTCGACTACAAGCCGGAACTCGATTTCTGTGTCTGTGAAAATTGGACGCAGATCGGCCAAGGCATCGGCAACATGTCAGTTTTCCGCTTCCGCGTCGGCGCACTGACGAAAGTCTGGGACCGCTTCCGCCCGGACCCGATTGCAATGATGGACCTCTATCGGAACAGCCAGACGTTCGTCTGCCGCACGCTCGGAAAAGTGGAGTTCTTCCCGTCCGAATGGTGCCTCAGCTTCAAGCATTCCCTCATCCCGCGCTGGCCGCTGAATTTCTTCAAAACCCCGGTCCTGCCGAAGGAATCCAAAGTCATCGCCTTCACCGGCAAGCCCGACATCGACGAAGCCACCCGCGGCGAATGGCCCGTGAACAAGCCTTGGAAAAAGCTCTATAAACACGTCCGCCCCACCCCTTGGATCGCGGAGCACTGGCGGTGAATTACATGCCGCGCCTCAGCCTGTCATATGACCGAATTCAATTAGCTAAAACATGAGAATTGGGTTCCTAGCGTCCCAGCGCGGTTCAAACATGCAGGCGGTACTCGACGCGTGTGAGACTGGTATGCTATCGGCGACACCAGCAGTGCTAGTAACAAACAATCGAGGATCGGAGGCAATTCTGCGAGCCGAGCGAGCTGGCATGGCAACCCACGTTCTGAATGCCATCACTCATTCTGATCCCGACGAACTGGATCTCGCGATCCATGAAGCCCTCGAAGGTTGCGATTTAATCGTCCTCGCAGGTTTCATGAAGATGATCGGACCTCGCGTCCTCCAAGCCTACCGCAATCGGATCGTGAATATCCACCCCGCGCTTCTGCCAAGACACGGAGGAAAGGGCATGTATGGAATGTATGTGCATCGGGCGGTCATCGCTTCGGGTGACACCGTCACGGGAGTGTCGGTTCATCTCGTGGATGAGGAGTATGATCATGGTAGAATCCTGGCGCAAACCGAAGTCCCGATCTCCATCCACGACACCCCCGAAACTCTCGCGGAGAAAGTTCTGAAAGTGGAAAACCGATTCCTCGTCGAAACTCTTTACCGGGTCTGTATCGGCGATCTGGAGTTATGAGAGGCCGTCCAACTATTGGCAGCATCGCGACAGCGATATTTGTTCGTAGTCCATCCCTTCAGGGTGGCTTCGCGCTGCAGCGAACCCCATTACGGACCCTTGCGCAGAGAATACGGAGACCGACGCCGGGAGTGCGGAGGGCCAAGGCAGCGACTGCGTAAACTTAACGTAAAACTGCGAAGGCCATGGCAGCGAATGCGTAAACTTACCGTAAGACTGCGGAGGCTACGGCCAAGAATGCGGAGGCTTGGTTTTTCAGTCTTCCGTCGAAAGCATCCCGCGCTGCCATTCGACGTATTTCAGGATTCCCTCACGAATGGGCGTCATCGCGTGGTAACCGAGCAATTTCTCCGCTTTCGCCACGTCGGCGAAAGTCCTTGGCACGTCGCCGGGTTGGTCGGGCAGGTCGTTGATCACCGCTTTCTTCCCGACGGCAGATTCCACAAGACCGATGAGTTCGTTCAACGTGGTGGTGGCTGCGCCGCCGAGGTTGAAGATTTCAAACGGCGATTGCTCCGTGTATTCCGCCGCCGCGAGGATTCCGCTCACGATGTCCTCGACATAAGTATAATCCCGCGCCGTGCTGCCGCTGCCGTAGCGGTCGATGGAACGGTCGTGCAGGAGGGCTGAAGTGAATTTTGAAATCGCCAAATCCGGCCTTTGTCGTGGACCGTAAACCGTGAAAAACCGCAGGCAGGCGCAGCGCAGGCCGAAGAGGTGTGAGTAGTTCGAGCACATCTGCTCGCCAGCCAGCTTCGTCGCCGCGTAGGGCGAAATCGTGCGCTCGATCGGGTCTGTTTCCGCGAACGGCACTTTTTTGCTCACGCCATAAACCGATGACGATGAGGCGAATACGAAGAACTTGACGCCGTTGTAGCGGCAGGCTTCGAGCAAATTGAGCGTGCCATCCATGTTCGTGCTGAAATACAACCGCGGGTTCGCGATCGACGGCCGCACGCCTGCTCTGGCCGCCAAATGGAAAACTCCGTCGAACTGATGGCGCGTGAAAACATCCACCACCACCGCATCGTCGCTGATGTCGCCACGGACGATTTCGACCTTCCCACGCAAGCTGGCGAGGTTGTTCTCCTTCACCGCAGGATCGTAGTAATCGTTGAAATCATCGAGGATCACCACTTGATGTCCATCAGCGACAAGCGCTTCGCACAGGTGGGAACCGATAAATCCGGCACCGCCGGTGACGAGGTATTTCCGAGAAGGACTGTTCGTGCTCAAGGTGGAAAGTAATGCAAAGCTCACAATGGTTGGCAACCCCTTCGTTTCGGGCGAGTTACTCGGTCCGTGGGCTGGTCTTGGAAGATTTCACCTTCTCAAGGTAGCCGCGCATTTTAGCGAGGATCGTTTCTTGGTTATGCTGGCAGGTTGCCACGATTTCTGGGGTCAGATCTTTCACGTCTTTGAGCGTGTGCGGCAGCTCGGCATCGCGGGAAATACCGATGATTTTTTCCCGATTCACGAGTGGTAGCAGTGGAACGCCGGCGAAGAAGGTGAAGATCATGCAGTGAAGGCGATTCGTGACCACCAACGACGACGAGCGGAATTCTGAAACGACTTCCTGCCAGTTTGGCGGCGAGAGGTGCTCGATGCCTAATAACTCACCAAGCCGCCGGATTTCATCACCATCTTCACGGTCGCAAGTGGTGAGCAAGCGCACCCGATGACCTGCGGCTAACAGAGCTTTGGTGGCCGTCGCTACATCTTGGTATCGCGCACCGTCCCCCGTGGTGATGGCGAGCATGACGCACTTGTCCTCCTCCGGGCGAGCTGCGGGAAGTGTCGCGGCAACATCTGCTAGAGAAAATACGCAATCTGCGCCAAGCATGACCGACGGGCGGATGCGTTGCATGATTTCCGCCGAGTGACTATCGCGGACGATCACGTTTCCGGCGAAGCCTCCGAAATCGCGTTGTAAGTCCACGGCAGGATAAGAATCTAGCAGTTTCCCTTTCACCGAAAACGGGAAAACAAAAACGTTCGCGTTCTGCCGAGAAACCGCCCGTAGCGTCGCGAACATACTGACGCCATTTTCAAATCCACTCCATTGTTCGCCACCCGCGAAAAAGATGGCAGCATATTTGCCTGCCTGCGATAGCGGCGCTTGAGCGGCGATCTCTTGACTCATGCGTTCGACCAGCCGACCACGTAGGCATTTCTCGAGACCGATACGCTTGAAGACGCTTAGCAGCCGAGAAAAGGTGCGATATGGACCCTTTCCCATGTCTTTGAATGCTGGGTGCGGTTGAGCAAGGAAGGACTTGAATCGAGCCGCATCCACCGAGTGCTTACCGTGGGAAAACACATGAATCTCGCGTCCCGGAAACCACTTCTCAGCTTCCACGAGCATCGCGTGGAGAATCGCGAAATCTCCTAGATTGCCTTTGAGATTGGCAAATAAAATGAGGACAGGTGGTAGATCAGGCATGGTGAAATCGTTAGATTTTTGTTCGGATGGGACCACCTTGCTGTATCCGCCATTCATCGCAGAGACGTAGAAAATCATAGTCGCGCTGGTACCAGCGTTTGAGATTTTCTATCGCAGTTGGCTCTAACACCGGACGACTTCCGGCGTCAGTATCACTACGGTTAGATGATTTTTCGTCAGAAGGAAGCACGACAGATTCAGGCAATCCGATGGCGGATTTGAGTTGTTCAAAGTCATCGTGAAAGCTCTCTAGACGGCCAATGAATAAGATCGAGTGCCACCGCTTCCGCATCAGTTCCTCATCCCGGAACCAATCCCAATAGGTGTACTTGATATGGGAAATGCTGTCCATGGCATGCAGCGCTTCCGCGTGTTGCGGATGATCCGGCGCGAGGGCCAGCGCCAGTGCGTTGGGAGTTGCGAAGCGGGAAAACGCGACCGCTTCGTCCTCAGACCACGGCACGAAACGGGATGGCAAGGCTTGCCGCAAGCGACTGCCGAAGCCGCTGATGAAACGTGAGATCGGGTCGCGTGTGACGAACATCACTTCATCCCGCGCCGGGATGTCTTGTAGGCGGGTGTAATGTTGGCGCAGAAAAAGCATCCAACCCTCTGTCATCAGATGCGGTTTGAGCGCGTTTTTCAGCGATGTTCCACCGGTTTTCCGAATGTGTAAGAAATGCAAATTCGTGCGGCCTGTGAACCTGGCTTTGATGCGCCGCGCGATGTAAGTGGCTCTGTGTGTAGTAAATTTCATCGGTTCAAAGCGAGGGGGGTGCTGGCGGCACTCTGCGGTTGCAGCCAGTCGAGACGCTGCATGAGAATCTCTGCCAAAGCAGGAACTGTCAGGAAATTATTTGGAAAATCTGCACTCGTCGTTGTTCGAGTAGCTGCCATTTGCGAAATAGGAAATCGCTCGACGAGTCCGAGCGATTCGAGACGAGCCATGTATCCTGGAACGAAACTTGTTTCTGGGAATGGCGTGTGTGCTGGGGAGATAGCGCTCACTGGTTTTCTAGCAGAAACAGCCTCGGTGACCATGGAGACGCTATCCTGCGTTACCCATATTCGATCTGCGGCACCGAGGTATGCGTTGAATTTTTTCTCGGGTTGATGGCACCACCAGACGGCGTCTGCTAGAATTTCCCTAGGCAGCAGAGCTTGCAAACGTGCTTCCACTTCCTTGCCGGTGCGCCGCGAAGTCGTCAGCAGCCAACGGATCGACTCCCGCTCCGCTAATGCGACCATTCCAGCCACGAGGTTCTCCCAATCGTTATCTTGGTAGTCATGACTGCGTGACTTGCCGCCGATTAATATGGTCCACAGCTTGCCACTCGGCTTCTCTAACCAGTCTGCCGCCGCTTCTCTAACAGATTTTTCTGTGATCTTCGTCGGGATTACATCCATGCGGATGTCATTGGTGGCCGTCTCTAATGACGATGGGGTGAAAGTGGTATGAAACCATGAAGCAGGATAGGGCTTACGCTCACCGAGAAATACAAATGGAACCCCATGTCGAACGGCGAGAGTCCGCGCGGCGAAGACACTACGGCCTCCGCTGGAAAGGATGAGATCTGGTGGCGGTGTGCTCACGGCGGAACGCTCCAAGCCTATGCTCCCATAAAGCCATCTATCAGGAAGTGGCTTACCATTTTTTCCCATCCAGATAAGCCGGATCAAATGGCGGACGAACCCGTTGATTTTCGGACGGCATTCAAATTGATGGATCTCAAGAGGGGTTCTGTCCGCCAGCGCCGTTGCTAATCCTGCAGATTGGCTCACGTGACCGGGACTTCCCTCGCTGATAATCCAGATCGTGCGCGTCATGCAGTTAGGCGGAGAATGCCATTCATCTTGGTGCTGCCCTCGAGCTGATATCCTTTTTCTAACAAAAGACATTTCAGTGGTTCACCATTTTCACCAACGATCTCGCCGATGATAAACGCGGGCCAAAGACTGCGGGGAGCACTTTCAAAGAATGCTTTGAGCACAGGTACCTCCATACCCTCGATGTCGATTTTCATGGCGTCCACCTTCTCGACTCCAGCAGCGTTGAGGATCTCGAGCAAAGGTTTGCCTGCTACTTTTTGGCCGTGGCCACTTTCCCGGATGGTGGCTTGGCCAGCATTTTCCGAATGTTCTTCAATGACCACCTCGCAGGCATACGGAGTCACCGCGCAATCAAACAAGGTGACGGATCCATCCAATTGATTCACGGTTAGATTATGGCGGAGTCGTTCTAACATCACCCTCGTTGGTTCAACGGCGATCACCCGCAGGCCGGGGACACTTCTGGATAATGCCCAGAACGTATAGAATCCTGCATTCGCACCTACATCGAGAAAAACTCCACCTGGACGTAGTGCGGAGGCCAAGGCTTCACGCTCTGGAGCGTCGTGGAAATTAGGCATAGTAAGCCAACGCTGCTCCGTTAGATTTCCGTGGGCTGCGAGACGCATTTTCATTCCCCACACTTCGCGATCGAACCACGTTTGCTTGCTTTTTTTCACAGGCTTGCGGAGGAGGAAGGCCACTTTTCGAAAACAGCGACACGTAGGTAACACAGAGATCAATTTCAAACAAAAGGCCGCGCAGCCGCGGGCTTTCCAAGTGCCCCATGGCGCGGAAGTGTCTATGTGGATCATGGTGAGATAATAAAATTTACTCCCGCCAATGTTCGGCAACCCAAGGGGATGGCAGTAGGTAACGGGAAATGTGACGGCGCCAGCGACGGTCCGTCTTACGCTGACTAAAGACCCACTTGAGATGGTCTAGGCGTGAGAGGTGTGGTTTTTCTTCAGACCACTGCCCTAGCGCACCGTCAGGTGGTTTCGGATGACCAGGGAAGGTGACGATTTTGACGCCTCGCGGCATTACCGGTGGGCGGAGGTAACGCAGTGGCCAGATTCCCATGCAGTGTTTACTGAAATGCTTGGTCCACAATTCTGGCCAGAACTTGATGCCGCCTCTAACATGTGCTGTCACATAGTTTTGCTCGAAGCGATATTTTCGCGAGATCTCTGCGGAGTTCGCTTGGAGGTCTTCAAGCATGTAGGGATTTTTCCCGATGGGAAATCGGAAGACGGAGGTCTGGCCATGCTTGCCGAAAATCCGCACCCAGTTACGGGCCACAAAGACATCCGACGGATCTCCGTATGTAAAATAGTCGTCGATGTTAGAAACAATCACCGAATCGAGGTCGATGAAAAGCGCGGTCCCGGTGAGGCCGCAGAGATCGGCACCCCAGAGAGCGATTTTTGGCCATTTTCCCGGCACATCCTTTGGGATCTCGCAGCCAAGCGATGGGAGCGGCAGGCATTTCACTTCCGGGCGGACGCCTGTGGTATCCTCCGTGAAGCAGATCAACGTGAAATCTCCGGTGATATTCCGCCGACACATCGCCCACATGATGTTCACGTATTCCGGCCCGTAAACTGTGCCCCATTTCATGCAGATTACTTGTTTCATGAGCGGCTAGAGGCGAGGTTGGTTGAGAAGTGTCTGATAGACATCGGAGGTCGAGCGTAACATCCGTAAGAGTGAGAATTCTTCGATGGATGCGGGCAAAGGACGAGAGTCGAGAATTTCACGGGTCAAGTCAATGGCCCGGTTGATGTCGCCAACCTTGATGAGTCCTTGGGGGAAAATAGCATGTAACTGCTCCGCGACGCCGCCGTGGTCGTAGCCGATGACCGGTTTTCCCAAGGCCATCGCCTCCAGCGAGACCCGGCCGAACGCCTCGGGATCGAGCGACAGCGAATAGACGACCGTGGAAACCGCCATGATTTCCTTCAGGTCCGTGCGGTGGCCGAGGAACGAAATCCGGTCCGCGATGCCGAGGCTGGTGGCGAGCGCCTCGAGCTCGTCGAGAAACGCCACCTTCTTCGGGTGCGGACCGCCGACGATCAGGCCTTGGACGGGTTCGCCCAGCGCGATCAATTTCGCGACCATTTTGATGAAATCCTCCTGGCCCTTCCAACGAGTCAGCCGCCCCGGCAGGAGCAGCGGAATCCGTCCTTCCAGCTCCGGTTGCGCCGTTTTCCACGCCGCCAGCCAAGCATCCGACGGCACGAAACCTACCGGATAAAGCGCCTTGTCCACGCCGCGGTGGATCACGCGGAGTTTTGCAGGATCGGTCGCCGGGTAGTTTTTCAAAATGTAGTCCCGCACGCTTTCGGACACGGCGATGACCGACTCGCCTTTGGTCATGACCGCAGAATAGGCGTTCACGGAATAGAAACCGTGCACCGTCGTCACGAGCCGTGGTCGCGTGCGTGCATCGAGTGATTTCCACGCAAGAAATGCCAGCCACGCCGGCATCCGTGAGCGGAGGTGGATGATGTCCGGTTTCTCTTCGATGAATAATTTACGCAGCTTCGAAATCTGCACGAGCGATGCCAGCGCCTTGCGATGGACCGGCATTGAGATGTGCTTCGACCCTCCATTTTCTAGTTCTTCAACTAAGCGGCCGCCGTTAGAAATGACGATGGACTCGTGTCCGTGTGCCACCAAATGGGCAGCGATTTCCAAGGTGCCGCGCTCGACACCTCCGGCATTAAGCTCGGGAAGAATTTGAATGATTTTCATGGAGACGGCTTGAGCGAAATCAAATGGATGCCTTCGCGAGCGGCGGCTTTGACGAGTGCATTCTTGGCATTGCAAGTGACAATAAAGTCGATTGGAAGCGGCTTGGCTCGGTCGATGTTAGAAATAAATTTCTGAAGCGATTCGCGGTCGGTGGCGTCAGTGGATTCAACGACTTCGTAAATCACATCTGGATGAACCCAATCCTCTGGAAGCTGCCAGTTTGGTGGTGTTCCCGCAAGCCAAAGCAGTGCACGGTGCGGCGTCCCTTCACCCAAAGATTCTGAGCCCAGCCAGCGGCGCAGAGATTTGTTAGGATGTATATAAAGCTTCCAGCGCTCCTGAAGCCAGAACACATCTTGTGGGCTGGCTCGCATGGCTTGTTCGATGGCTTTCATGCAGCTCTCCGTGCTAACAGGGCCGTCCACCTCATGATAGCGAATCTTCCATTTTCCCGGTGCCACGGTGATCACAGACATCGCGAAAACTTGGCTCTTACTTCGTCGTGCCATCAAGCTGGGCAAGGGACTTGCTCGCGTGAGTCTGCCAAAGAATCTCACAAGCTCACCTTGGCTGCCTACTCGTTGATCTGCTAGAATCCCTACAATTCCACCGTCGCGGATGAAGCCGGTGACGAGGTGGAAACTATCGCGTTTGGAAAAAAGCCGCGTCCCCTCCGACTCGCGCTGGGCCAAGAGCTGCTCATCGAGAATCGGATTATTCAGCGGCCGGTAAAATGCCCCGTTAGAATGACCCGGTGGAAAAAAGCGATTCATGCGCGTGAGAATTTCCCAGTTCCCCATGTGGGACGGCATCAGCACCAGACCCTTTCCGTTAGCCAATGCTTCTTCAATTAGCTCGGGATTCTCAACGGTGAGGATTTCTCCAATTTTTTCCATCGGCAGTCGCGCCGTGTGGGCGGCAGAAAGCAGATTCGCGCCGGTCCGCCGGAAAACGTCTCGCGTCATTTTATCAAGCGCCGCCAAATCATATTCGTTGTGAAAAGCGATGCGCAGATTTCGCAAAACCACTCGTCGCCGCCCCCCCATGAAATGCCATGCGATGCCTCCGAGTGTTTCTCCTAACCGAAAGGCCGTGGGCCCTGGTAGCAGGCTCACGCATTTTTCCATCCCTGTTTGCGCCAGCCACTCCAGCCGCCATTTCCAGCGTTTGGGGTGATTTTTGAGAGATTCGGCAGCCACGGGAGCCGAGTTCTAGGGAGTCCGAGGCTGTCACGCAAGGCCATGAAAGGAACTTATCGGCCGAGACCGCACGATAGCACGAAATACTCGGCAGGCAGATGCGCGAGGGGTTCGCGAAGTTTGTCGAGCTCCGCAGCAGGGCCGTGGAACTGCAGTTGGGTGAGATCCGCGAGCTTTTCCATCCGACCGAGCAACTCGCCGACGTTTTCCAAATGCGCAAACACACCCGCCGCGCCCTCGTAACCTTCCCGGCAGAACGCGCGGTCATCCAGAATGGTGAATTCGTAAAAATAGCAGGCGCTTTCCGGGCGGGTTTTTTCTACGAATTCATGCATTATCGCGTGAAACTCAGCGAGACGTCCCGCGTGGGCTTTGAAATACGGCTGGATTGTAACGAGGTTTTGCGGAGTCTTCATGGCTGGGAAGTTTGTATTCATGCGGTGAGAATTAGAAAAGGAGGAAGGCATAAAAACGTATCGTTTCCGTGCTACTTCGTTTTAAATACATATCTCCCTTTTTCGAAGCTGACGTCCGGGGGGACATGGCTTTTCTCAAAGAAATCATAGCCTTCTTTGAGGTTTGTCCAAAACTTCACGTTAGGATCTTGCGCGAACGCTCGAAGACGATCGGCGGTCATGCGGAAAGGAAAAATACTTACGGGGATAAAGCTTTGGCCGCCATGGTGGGCCGCCGCGCATAGCGTGTAAATTTCATCGATTTTTTCATCAGTCATCGCGAGGCAGCCGATAGAAACACAGTTGCCGTGCACCATGATCGCGCTGCCCGTTCGATGGTGCGCCTGATCGTATGCGTTCGGATAGCCGATATTGAAAGACAGATGATAGTTACTGTTAGAATTCATCGCAGTGGACGGTACAAAATAAAATCCCTCCGGCACTTGCATGTCCCCCTCGGCCACCTTGGGACCAATCATGCCTGATGCACACGCGACCGGGTAAGTTCGGAAAAGATCAAATTTTGCCGTCGCACGATTGCGCACAAACAATTCCATGAGGAGGCTCTCTTTGAAAACTCGGATAAAGATGGGATCGCCATACCGTAAACCGAGCGCGCTCAAGTCGTGTTCGAGAGTGGGACGCACACGGGCCTCGGCAACCGCCGCCCGATCCTTGCCGGGCAGTGATGATTTTTCGCTCATGTTAGGTTTCGTTGGCTTTGGGTCCTCGCAGAATGCACGCGAACTCCAGCAAAGCGCGCAAATGATGAAGACAACTTTCATATGACTGCTTTAATCTCGCCGCCATCACTCAGATTAGCAAGCCTCCGTCCATGACACTCAAACCGCTCGGCGATTCCGCATGGTTGGTGGAGTTTCCCAATGACACTCCGCTCGAACAGGTGCTCGGTTTGGTGGCCGCTTTAAACAAGCATTACCCAAATGGAGTGAAGGATGTGGTGTCCAGCTTCGCTTCCGTAGCCGTGCATTTTGATTCGGTGAAGGGTCTGAAAATTCATGACTGGATCGAGGCGGTGATGGCCGATGCTCCACTTTTTGAAATGCCAGCGGCCAAATCCGTTGAAATTCCCGTGTGTTACAATGGCCCTGATTTGCAGGAAGTCGCCATGCTGCTAGATCTCTCAATTGAAGAGCTCATCGAACTCCACAGTGCGGCAGTTTACACGGTGGCGGCCGTGGGGTTTTCACCGGGCTTCCCATATCTATCAGGTCTTCCAGAGCGTTTGAATCTACCTCGGCGGAAAACGCCACGGCTGGCGGTGCCTGCCGGCTCCGTAGCGATTGCCGGCGGACAGGCGGGGATCTATCCGTTTACCTCGCCCGGTGGTTGGCATGTGCTTGGTCGGACGGCAAAAACGTTGTTTGATCCGGATGATGTGCAGCCCGCTGTGTTACAACCGGGCGATCAAGTGCGTTTCACGGCCGTTCAGGAGTTAGATTTTCCAGAGCTGGGGGTCATCGAGCCAGTCGCACCCACAGGACGGTGGATCGAAGTGATCCAGCCCGGGGCAATGACAACCGTGCAGGATCTCGGGCGTCCGGGCTATGAGGCATCCGGCGTTTCTCCGGGCGGTGCGGCGGATCGCCAGGCGCTTCGCACGGCGAATCTGTTAGTCGGCAACGCGGAAAACGCAGCGGCCTTGGAAATCTGCTTGAGCGGTCCATTGCTTAAATTTCACGCGGACGCGACAGTGGCTTGGGTGGATGGTATCGGGAAATCACAGCGCGTGGCTTCTGGCGGTGTACTCGACTTTTTGAAACTAACAAGCGGTGTGCGCGCTTACCTTGCGGTAGCAGGCGGGCTGCGGGTGCCCGAAGTGTTAGGCAGTGCGGCCACCGATTTGAGTGCAGGCTTTGGAGGATTTTACGGCAGAAAACTGCAGGCCGGTGACCACCTTCAGATAGGTGAGGCGGGGCGCTTGCCGGGTGGCACGAATTGGCATGTAGGGCGGACAAACCGCGCCGCACGAATCGAACTGCGCTTTTTACCCGGCGTGCAAGAAGGCTGGTTCTCCGATGAGGCACGGCAGCGGTTTCGTTCGGAGCTCTATCAATTATCGCCGAAGTCGGACCGGATGGGCGCACGTTTGTGTGGCGACAAACTGGACTTAGAAACTCCTCGAGAAATGATTTCACAACCCGTGGCTTGCGGCTCAGTGCAGGTGCCTCCAGACGGACAACCGATTGTTTTGTTAGCCGGGCGGCAGACCATCGGGGGCTACCCGCAAATCGGTCATGTGATTTCGGTGGATCTCCCAAAACTAGCCCGCGCGTGGCCAGGAACATGGCTAAACTTTCGGGAAGTCACATGGAACGAGGCGCAGCAATTGAAGCAGCACGAGAAGCGGGATTATGCGTGGTTACGGGCGGGGTTAGAGCTTTTAAAATAATCCTTCTGCACTTGTGAAATATCGCTTCCCGCTCACTGCCCAGCGCGGGAAAGTCGCAGGATGAACGTGCTTCCACTTCCCGGCTTGCTTGCGACTTCAAGAGTTCCTCGATGCACATCGGCAATGCGTTTGCAAATCGCGAGCCCTAAACCTGCTCCACCGCTTACTCGATTTCTTGAGGCCTCGACTCGATAGAATCGCTCAAATAAATGTGATAGATGCTCCTCCGCAATACCCATGCCCATATCTTGGATCGACACGAAAACGGTGTTCGCATCCATCGTCGTCTGGATCTTCACCTCTGTTTTCGATTCGCTGAATTTAACGGCATTCGATAAAAGATTGAGAATCACCTGACCGATCTGTGCCGCGTTGGCAACACAGGGAGCGGGTAAAAGATCCGCCGTTAGCACAATACTTTTTTCGTCGGCTAACGGACGCGCTAATTCGATCTGTTCGCGTGTTATCTCTGCGAGATCACATGGTGCCAACTCTCGCGGCTGAGAGGCATCATCGAGGACCGCGAGCTCAAGCAAAGATTCCGTTAGTTCTTGCATGCGTATCGCAGCGCGGCGGGAAATTTCGATCGCCTCGCGATAATCCGCCGCGCTCCTATCACGTGAAAGCGCGAGTTGCGATTGTGCGAGGATGATGGCAATCGGTGTCCGCAACTCATGCGCCGCATCGGATGTAAACCGCGCTTGCTCATCAAAAGCCGCATCCAGCCTTTCGAAAGTATGATCGAGCATTGTCGCAAGTTTTCCCAATTCGCTTTCGGTTTCATCGGTCTGGATGCGTTCATCGAGGTGCCCTTCCGCGATGCGGGCAGCCGCTGCGCTGATCCGTGCGATCGGCCGCAAGGCTCGCGTGGCGATCCACCAACCCGTGGCCAGCCCAAAGGCCACTAACGCCGCACACATCATACCGATCTTTAGTGCAAGCCGGTGCATCGCTTTATCGACACCCGCCATGGATCGTCCCACGAGCAGACTTTCGCCGGGTGGAGTGAAAACAAAACTCTCACGGAAATTTCCACGCTCCCGCACATTCCGACTGGGTGGGGATGCAAGACTAACAGACGGCATCGGCGCGCTGGACGGAGCTGTTGGAGATTTCGCAAGAATGTCTCCCCGGCGGCTCCAGATTATGAAATAGAAAGATGGCTCTTCTGAGTGGTCGAACAAGTTCACAATCGCCTCCGACTCAAATCTTGGGTGATCGTCCGCTTCCGTCTGCGTCCTTCCGTCGTCTTCTGGCGGCGGATCTTGTTGTCCGTTTTCCTCGCGCGGAGGTCCGGCACGCTTTCCCCTGGGTGGTCCTTTTCCGCCCCGGTCCAGCGTGTTGGTTAGAGTGGATAGCCTGACACGGAATTCTTCATCCAAGTCACGCAGCGCATGGGTCTTTTCTAGGCGATACATGGTCACGCCGAACCCCGTGACCATCACTAACAACAACAGCCCGTGCCACGATTGAATACGCCAGCGGATCGATTTATGGAAACTCATTTTTCGATGCTGTATCCCTGCCCTCGGTGTGTGGTGATGAACTCGGCGCCTAATTTTTTCCGGAGATTTGAAATCTGCACATCGATGATGTTGGAAAGCGGTGTATCATTTTCGTCGTAAAGGTGATCGTAAAGATCGGTTCGGGTTACGATCTTTTTCCGGCGTCGGGCCAAATACTCTAACAGCGGATATTCTGCGCCCGTTAGAGGGACTGGCTCTCCCGATTTCGTCGCCCGCCGGGCCGAGGTATCGATCTCCACGTCACCCATCCGGATGATCGCGCTGGAATCGCCTTGCGCCCGTCGGGTCACTGCCCGGACCCGCGCCGCAAGCTCGTCAAGGTCGACTGGCTTCGCGAGGTAATCATCCGCCCCACTGTCCAAGCCTTGGATGCGATCCCCCACCTTGGTGAGTGCCGTCAGCATCAACACTGGCGTCTTTTTCATCAAACGCAGCTTCGACAGCACTTCGAAGCCGTTCATCCCGGGCAGCATTACATCTAGCACAATCGCATCGTAATCCCATTCGCTCGCTTTGTAGAGCGCTTGGGGACCATCCGCTGCCTCATCGACTGCGTGCCCCTGCTCACGCATCGCTTGGGCAAGTGTGCGGAGCAGATCGGGCTCGTCCTCAGCAATCAGTAAGCGCATGGTTGCGAGGAAACTAATATTTTCCCCATGAATCCAAGATGAATGGGAAAAATCTTACCGTTTATCTGATTTTGATGAACCGATCGCATGATTCCGCCAAGCCACGGCCCGATGTCGAAATTCGCCCCAAGTTCGGCTGAAGTGAGGCCATTCACGCTGGATTCATGTTCATTATGAAAGGATGCACGTGTTATGAAAACGCTCGCTGTCTTTGTCCTAACTGCCGCCGCCCTGCATGCTGACCCTCAGCTCACTTCATGGCTCACCACCTACTCTTCTAAATACGCCCGCATCTATAAAACGGATGCCGAGCGTGCTTCAAATACCTCTTACACCACATGGAGTAACGGCCAGCAAAACCAAACGCTGCCCGCGTACTCGGGAGTCCAGTCAATCACCAATTCGAACAATTGGATCTATCTTAACACCACTAACCTCGGGCCTTACACGATGGGACCTTGGTATGATACCGCTGCCCGCACGATCGCATTCGTCAATCTACCAAAAAATCAAAATATCAATTTCCGCATTCCCCGCTCCTCAACGTTGGCCGCTCCACCCGTCACCAAATCAAGCATGAAGGGCTCTGAGGATTCTATCGGATTTTTCGTGGATGGCGTTGCGATGTTTGATTCCACCGATGGCTTTAGTTATGCCAGCGGCACCGAGGCAAGTCCCGGAACCGGTCAATGGCATCGTCACGCCTATGCAAACGAATACATCACTTTCGATGCCGGAAACACTCACCAGCAGAACACTGGCAAGTATCATAATCACGCCAACCCCATCGCGCTTCGCTACCTGCTAGGTGATCACATCGATCTTGTCGCAGCGACTAACACCTATGTCGAATCCTCCTCTATCGCTACGAAGCATTCGCCAATCCTTGGCTGGGTCCGCGATGGTCTCCCAATTTATGGTCCTTATGGCTACTCGAACGCGTTAGATGCGAACAGCGGTATCCGCCGGATGGTCGGCGGCTTCGTCATCCGAAATGGCACGACCGCCGGAGTCGATAACATTGTTAGCACCGGGCGCACAGCGCTTCCCGCTTGGGCGACACGAAATAACGGAAACATTGCCGCCGCAGGCCCCAATGTCACCACCACCTATTTCCTCGGTCGCTATTGCGAAGACTGGGTTTACCTCGGCGATTCCATCAAAACTGGCACCACCAAATACCAGCAGGGCGTCGATTTCGATCTCAATGAATACAACGTTCGTTACTGTGTGACACCGGAGTTCCCGGCAGGAACTTACGCCTATTTCGTGAACATTTCTGCCGCAGGTGTTCCTCAGTTTCCGGTGAATACTAACTTCTATTTCTTTGGAAATGCCACCGGTGGCACCGCTACCGCCAGTGAAACCGTTAGCACCTTTTTTACCGGCGGGGCTAATCTTCAAGAATCAGGCTCCGCACCCACAGTGAATTCGGCTACGGGGGATATTACGCTCACCTGGAGCAGCGTCGAGGGCGGCACCTACAAAGTGCAGGCGTCAGAGAATCTAACTGGATGGACCAATCTCACCACGAACAAGTCCGCTGCCAGCGATGCGATTGCCACCACTCACATCGACGCCGGAGCGAAAAACACATACGCCAATCGCTTCTATCGAGTCACCCGGACCGCCCTTGCCAGCTATGACGGCGGCACGACGACGCTCGGAACAAGTGAAGGGATATCCTCGATCTCACCCGCCACTGGCTCGCGCGGTGCGACCGTCGTCACCACGATCACCCTCAACAGTGCTTATACAATGGCACCGCCTCCAGCCACTTTCGCCCCCACCTCCATCAACCTCACGAAAACCGGAGCCGCTACCATCGGTGCTAGCACCTTCTCCCGGAACCCCACTACCGGCATTGTCAGTGCCACCTTCACGATTTCTGCGGCTGCAACCACTGGCACTTACACCATCAATACCACTTTTGGACCCAATACCTGGTCCCTCACTAACGGTTTCACGGTGAATTGATGGTCCGGGAAAAGTGAGATTTTCCTGAAGACCTACTCACTGCCTATGGTTGACGGAGTCCGTCGTGACCGTGAAGCTGTCGGCAATGAGCGAGGTGATTCTGGGCATTGATTTGGGGACGACAAACTCGGCCGTGGGCCTTGTGGATTCGGGGTTTCCGATTTTGTTAGCAAACGAGGAGGGTCATCGGATCACGCCGAGCGCGATTTACGTGGGTAGTGATGGTACGGTGGAGGTTGGCGCGAAGGCGCTGCGACGCCGGGCGCTGGAACCCGAGCGAGTGGTGACCAGCATTAAACGATTGATGGGCCGCCGGATGCATGAAGTGGAGGAAAATTTTCCTGTGCCGGTGGAGACGGGTGTTGATGGACTCCCTAGAGTGTTAGGGATGACTCCCGAAGCACTGAGCGCAGAGATTTTGAAGGAAATGAAACGCATCGCTGAGTGGCGGATGGGCTGCGGGATCACCAAGGCGGTGATCACAGTGCCGGCGTATTTCCACGATGCCCAGCGCGCGGCGACGAAACGCGCAGGCGAACTTGCGGGCCTAGAGGTTGTTAGGATATTGAATGAACCCACGGCCGCTGCTTTGGCCTATGGGTTAGATAAGCTTGGTGATCGATCGCGGGTGGCGGTCTATGATCTGGGTGGCGGGACATTCGATCTATCGATTCTGGAAATGCAGGATGGAGTTTTTCAAGTGTTAGCGACCCACGGTGACACACTCCTAGGCGGTGACGATCTGGATGCCTTGATACTCACACAAGTGATGGAGAGCACGGGCCTATCAGAAATTTCTGGAGCGGCGAGGGTGCGTCTGATGGCGGAGGCGGAGCGGGTAAAACTGGCACTTTCCACGGATCAAGAAGCGGTCTTCCGCGTGCCATTTTACGATGGTAACCGGAGTTTGGAGGAAACAATCACTCGCGCGGAATTGGAAAAACTAGCAGCTCCGTGGATTGGCAAAACATTGCGGCATTGCAAGCAGGCAATGGCGGATGCGGCGCTGAAGCCGGAGCACCTGAATGCCATCGTGCTCGTCGGCGGCAGCACTCGGATGCCGGCCGTGCGGCGGGCGGTGGCGGAGCTTTTTTCGCGCGAGCCGGATATTTCACAACACCCAGATGAAGCCATCGCATTAGGTGCTACGATCCAAGGCGGCGTGATGAGCGGAGCGCTGCGGCAGATAATATTGTTAGATGTGACTCCACTTAGCTTGGGCATCGAGACCTTCGGAGGCCTGATGAACGTCCTCATTCCTCGCAACACGACGATCCCTTGCAAGGCGGGAGAAATGTTTACCAACGCTGCCGATGGACAAGCCGCGATGCGAGTGCGGGTGCTGCAAGGCGAGCGGGAAATGGCGAAGGACAATTGGGAGCTCGGGAAATTCGATGTGGCATTTTCGCCATCACCGAAAGGCCAGACACGGGTGGGCGTGCAGTTTAAAATTGATGAAAACGGAATACTAGAAGCCTTGGCTCGCGATGTTTCCACAGGCATCGATACGGTGGTGCGGATCGAAAGCGCGGCGGTCAATGTGGACGACTCAGCAGTGGAAGCGATGATCAGTGAGTCAGTGGAGTATGCGTTCGAGGACATGGCTGAACGCGTTTTCACAGAGGCCAGAATGAAAGCGGAAGAACTTCTACCCGCTGTGGAAGCGGTTTTAAATCAGGGGCTTGCCGAAGAGGGCGAGCGCGGGGAAATTGAATCTGCCACAGCGGCGGTCAGGGCCGCGCTCAAACAAGGTGCAGCAAATCCGTTGAAAGCAGCGGTGCAGCGGCTCGATGCCGCCACCGAAGCGCTCGCCGCACGTCTGGTGGAGCAGGCGCTGGACGCAGCGTTGGATCGGCGGTTAGGCGGAGAATAGGACCAAACCCGCTTGCATGGACCGCTATCCGCGAGCATTCTTTGGCTTCAAGATTTCAACAAGTGAAGCCGAGTCCAAACAACCCAAACGATCAAACGCCGGAGGCTTCTTCCGGCGATGATTGGGATGATGCAGAGGGTTTCACGCAGGAAGGCGCGGGGACGGCTACGGTTTTACCCCCTCGGCGCGTCGCTGTGGATCGAGAGGGATTCGCAGTCGCCGAAAATTTTCCGTCCCGCCTTCGACTTGAGCCAAACGTCGCCCGCAGGGAAGCCGGCGATGTTAGGGCAAAGCTGGACGTACAGGAAATCAGCAGCCGCGTTTTCCGTTTGGAACAACCGGCACCTTCTTGGTCACTTAAGGCCGTGACGCCGATGGTGTTTCAAGAGAGAGGGTCGCAGAAGGCGAATTCTAACGATCCTCGCAGCGAAGATCATGATTGGGGGATCGCTCACAAATTCCCGCTTCGATGGATTTTAGGAATCACCATCGGAGGCGCGGCGATGATCATCTTATGCCTTGCTCTTCTGCCATATATCAATCGATCGAACGCTGTGCAAACCTCGACCGCCAACAATAATCTCAGGATTGTCGAAGAAGAAACGGTGGAAGGGATCGATGGGCTTAATGCCTTGCTCCCGATGCAACCGGAGGCAGAGCAGATTTTCAAGACCTATGCCAGCGCTGCCGTTGTGGATGATGTGATCGGGCTACTCCGAAATCCTTCAATGGTTGAAAAAACTGTTCGGAAACATTGGCGGCCGTTAGGGATATCGCGTGATTGGGTTCCACTGCAAGACACCACTTGGCAGGTTTTGAGATCTAACAAAACTATCTATGGCCTGCTGGAAGGGCGGCTGCCGGAATTTTCGAAATTCAGTGCTTATTTCGTCAGGAGGGGCAGTCATCTTCAGTTAGATTGGAAGGCGAGTACGGGATTTGGAACGGCCACGTTCGATGAACTTTCAAAAAACCACGGGGACCCCACCGAGATCCGCGGCTTAATTTCACGTAACACCTTTTACACCGCCACATGGTCCGAGCAGAAATACCAATGCTATCAGCTGCTCGCTCCGTCCGGCGAAACCTCAGTCTGGTGCTATGTGCGGCGGGAGGACGCGGCAGGCAAAGCGTGCGCGAATCTGTTCCAAAGCGGAGAGATTCTTGAAGAAACCAATAGTAGCCAAAAAGTCACCCTCCGGCTCGAACGTGGACCCGAGGGCACACCGCCCAATCAATGGTTGATCGGCGAACTGCTTCAAATTGACTGGATCACCCCCTGAATCATTCTCGTGAGCGAAAACATCATTTCTTGGTTCCACTGTGGCCGTTGCGGTGTGCTGTTCCAATCCCAGTTAGGAGATCTCGACGATCGCCTGTGTTCGGAATGTGGACGCAAACCATCGCTGGGTATTAATACTCCGTTAGTAACTTCAAGCATGTCCGGGATGCTTGCACTGCCGGACTCCGACCAAACTCTCGATCCTAATAGAACCCCTGAAAGACACACGCTACGGAGACGGAAGAAGGACTACTTTATGCTGAAGTTGTTGTTCGGATGGTCTGCGCTGCTTGCCTTGATCATCTACGGTGCCCGCTGGATGTATCATGATCGTCCTGAAAATCGGAAGCCTGCGATCACGCATTCATCGGTCAATACCGAGGTAAATGAAGAAGAAGTTCACTTCATCAACGAGGTCGGGCCGGCCTGCAATCAGGCATTTTCAGGATTTCTGAATGCGGGCACTCCCGAAGAGCGCAACCAATTTGTTCTCAACCCTATCAGCACAGCTTCCCGCATGGCGAGGTTCTACAGTCTGAATCCGATCACGAAAATTGATCCCTCCACCCTCACCTTACAAAAGCGAGCAGTGCTCGATTTACCAAGCGGTAAAGCGTTAGAAACCGTCTGGACCGCAGAAAACGATATACAGCTAGATGCGGTATTCATCCACGAAGGTGGTGAGTGGCGCCTCGACTGGGATCATTTTGTGCGTTTCAGTGACTATCCGTGGGCACTTTTTCTAGCAGGAAGTGGCGAGCCGCAAGGGGAATTCAGACTACTCGCCCGCGAACGACTGGCGGATGAGCGAAAGGGCTCCGACACGATTAGCATGGTTCTTTACGCCCCTCGCTTCGGCACCTTGAATGATACCGGGCTGCAATCGCCTGAATTTCTAATCAAACGTTCCAGTGAAAACGGCAAGCTGCTCGATGCGGCTTTAAAACTTGAGAGAAAAGGAAAACGAGTTTTTGGAGTGAAAATTTCAAATCCTAACACGGAGTCTTTGATTCGAGTGAGGGTGAAAGTGAAACGGATAGAAGAGAATATGGAGCGTCGCTTCGAACTCGAAAAAGTCGTCGCCTGCCACTGGTATTCGACCGACGAGCCAGGTGTGCCAACAGCGGAGCCACCCGCCCCTCAGCCTCTCGAAAAATGACCCATCGCCTGCCGCATCACCGGTAACGGATTCGTTCCCGGGAACCAATGTTGGAAGGCGAGACTTCCCTGATGAATCAACATTGATAGTCCGTTAGAAGTGCGGCAGCCCAGCTCATTCGCAGCGGCAAGTAACGGCGTCACCGGTGGTTGATAGATGGTATCGTAAACGACGTGTTCCTTTTTCAGGCAACCCATGGGAAGAATGCTCGGATCACCGCTTTTTAAACCGACTGACGAGGTGTTCACAATCAGATCACAGCTCAGGCAATAATCGGGCAGGGTGGCGTCATCAAATGATAGCGCGATGACCTCAGTTTCGGGTCCATGAAATTTCAATCGCTCGACGAGAATTCCAAGTTTTCCAAAACTGCGGTTCACTACCACGAGTTGAGCAACTCCCAGCATGGCGCATTGCGTGGCGATGGCCTGTCCGGCTCCCCCTCCCGCACCGACGATGGCAACTCTTAAAGTGTCAAGCGCGACGCCAAAATCGTCGGCAATGGCATTCATAAATCCGGGCCCATCCGTGTTAAATCCATGAGTGAAATCCTGATCAAAACAAATTGTGTTCACCGCCCCGAGCGCCCGCGCTCCATCCGCGACCTCGCAATGTTCCATCGCTTCTAACTTGTGCGGCACCGTCACATTGCAGCCGATAAACCCCAGCGACTTCATGCGTTCGAATGCCTCGCCGACCTGTCCGGGTTCAATGTCCAGCCGGATGTAACGCGCGTCAATTTCCGCAGCATCTAATGCGGCTTGGTGCATTTTTGGCGATGCCGAGTGAGCGATGGGATGGCCGATCACCGCGAGTTTTGCAGGCTTGAGGTGGCCCGCATCCAAGCACTCGCGAGATACCAGATCGTTGATCGTATAAACTTCTTTCATCCGAGTGATTGTGCGAAATGGCGAACGCGTGCCACGCAGCGATCTTGCCCTAACAAATTAAGAATGTCACCAAGATCGGGACCGTGAGCGCGACCTGATAGAGCAACACGTAGTGGAAACATCAGTTGTCCGGGCTTCGCTCCTGCTGCTTTCGCCACATCGTTCAGCGACTCCTTCGCCAGATCCACTGACCACTCATCCATCATTTCAAAACTCTCTGCCAGCGAAACTAAAAGACTCCCCGCAGCGGCATTTCCGCGCACTTTCGTCACCGCTTCGTTGTCGATTGCAAAATCATCTTTCAGCAGGAAATCGATTGCGGCGGGCACCTCATCTAGCAGGCGCACTTTATCTTTCACGGCTGCCATCACTGCCTCGAAGTTTTCCGGGATCGGCAAGTTTTCCGCTTCCACGAACGGCCGTGCGGCGAGCGCAAAATCCGCCACGCTCATGGATAAAAGATGTTGCTGATTCACCCACTTGCATTTTTCCAAATCAAAGCGGGCAGGCGAGCGGTTCACATGATCCAAGGTGAAAATCGCGGCAAGATCTGGCAGCGAGTAGATTTCCCGCTCGGTTTTCGAGTTCCATCCCAGCAGCGCGATGAAATTAACCACCGCACTTGATAGAAATCCCTGCCGTGGGTAATCACCTACGGCGGCGCCTTCGTCGCGTTTTGACATTTTTGAGCCATCCGGATTCAAAATCAGTGGGATGTGCGCGTATTTCGGAGCCACGCCACCGAAGGCTTCGATAAGTTGCAGATGCTTCGGTGTGTTCATCAAATGGTCCTCGCCGCGGATGACATGCGTGATCTCCATTTCGAGATCATCCACCACGTTGACGAAGTGGAAGACATAGGAACCGTCTGATCGTTTTACCACCATGTCGGGCGTGTTCGACTCATCGCGGTAATCAATGGTCACCTCACCGCAAACTAAATCATTCATCGTCACCGGTTTTCTATCAAAACGAAAACGCCACGCGCCGCCGTCCTCATAGACGCGCTCAGTATCGACGAGTTTCTGAAACCAGGCGTCATAGATTTCCCTACGCTTGCTCTGATAGTAGGGACCGAAATCTCCGCTTTTTTCCGGGCCTTCATCCCAGTCGAGACCTAGCCAATTCATCCCATCGAAAATCGCCTGACGCGCCTCATCGGTGTTTCGCACCTCGTCCGTATCCTCCACTCGCAAGACAAAAACCCCGCCGTGCTTGCGGGCGAAAAGCCAGTTGAACAATGCAGTGCGTGCCCCGCCCACATGCAAATAGCCAGTGGGTGAGGGTGCAAATCGGGTGCGAACGGTCATGCCCGAGGTGTATGCCCCCGAATCGCCCCCGTCCAGAGCCCATCCGAGGAAAATTAAAAGGAAGCGAAGTCACGGTGCCTGTGAAGCAGGAAGGAACTCAGAGATCGCCTGCATGCCGAATTTGAAAATTCACGGCACCGTCGCCTCGAGGCGCATGAAGCCGCGTGGACTGCTGATGGGTAGCATCGCGTGTGCAAGTCCGTCCGCGCCCACTGCAGGTAAAGGGGAAAGGGCGGTGAAGGAAGTCAGGTTCGCAGAGTGGGTGGGGGTGAGCGTGTAGCGCATAGAAACAGGCAGGCGGATGGGGTAGGTCAACTCGAGTGCATTGCCGGTAATGCGTGTGCTTATCATGTCGGAATCCTTTAAAGTCGGATTCAGCCCGAGCGCAAATTCCACCTCGGCAGTGATGCCATCACCATCGGAATCATCTCTAGCAGACAAACCGGTGAGGCCAAAGGCCGTCATCCAGCTCGCGAAGGTCATGTCGATTTGTGCGGTGGTTTTTCCTAACATCCCGCCTAGAATTTCCGTGGCGCTAAGCGGTGCGATGGCGGTCTGATAGCGTTTGTTGAAGGCCGCGATGACTGCATTCGCGATGATTGCCTGCGCGCTCGTGTTAGGGTGGAAGTTTTTGCTAACGGGCCCATTCAGCCAAACGTAACCGAGGTTCCCGCTGGTGGAGCCACTGTTCGCAAAGGTGATGCCGTGGATGCAAAGCGGCGCATCAGAAAGCAAAGGCAGGGTGGGGGTAAAAACATCCGCATAGCCAATGTTTCTCGACTTGGCGAGGGCTGCAAGCTGGCGGTTTAAATCCAACAGCACCGTTGTAACACGGCCCGTTTTGATCGGATCGGTTGGCCATTTTGCTTTGACCTCCGGGGTGATTCCCACGTGCGGCACATTGACGAGCACAATTTGGAGATTCGGCCGGAGGAGCTGGATGCGGTCAATGATGATCGTTGCGTCTCTAACGAAATCCGCAACAAACGTGCCCGGTAAATTGAATTTATAAATATCTCCATACACCCCGCGGATATCATTTCCGCCAATTAAAAGGGTGAGCCGCTCGGCAGTGGTTTGGATCTGGGTTTCGAGTTCGCCAATAGCAAAATCTTCAGCTTCATTAAAATTCGTGAGTGCTAACAGATTAGCGAGCTCAGGACCCAGCATCGAGTTGAGAGTTGCCTCGTGATTGAGGAATTTTCGCAGCTCGGCGATTTTCATTCCGGGCAGCGCCCAGTTGTAGCGGTTGCGGAAAAAAAAATCCACCCCACCGATGATGTGCAGGGTATCTCGATCACCCAGATCGAACGAGGCGTTTCGATAGATTGTTTTGTTCAGAATTTCCGCCCAATTGCATACCTTTGATCCGAAGCCATCACCATAGCTGACCACAAACGGAATATCGATTTGAGTGCCGAACTCGGATTCGTACGCGTAGGTGAGCGAATCACCGAGGGTGATGATCTGTTCCGCAGCGGATACGACTGGACATTGAAGCGCGAGAGTGAGAACAAGAGATAGAACCAGCTTCATAAAATAAATTTCTGTGACAACATAGCAAGCCGTAGACGACTTGCATCGGGAAAAAATTGCCTCTGAAGAATTGGTGTGAAAAACTCTCAAACTTGATCTGGTCTAGTCCTTGCAAAGTCAGGCCATTCCAGCCCCGTAGATCCCCCGCCCCGGTCCCCGCTCACCCCCCATCTCTGCTAGATTCGGTTGCTCCTGTCCGGCACAGGGAAACTCGCCTGAAATGCCCACCCATCTCCCGGATACTCATTGTCAAATCAACAGATTCTGACAAATTTCCTAGGCGTAAACGTTGTCGGATATTACATCCGCTGGCACTGAGAACAAAACTGCTCGCTAGAAGATGAAGAGAACAACAATCATCAGCTTTTCAACATGTACGATATGGGCAGCTTTGATCTCGGTGCATTTTGTGACAAGAACTGCAAGTGGCCTAACTGATTAACCGTCTATTCGTGTGAAGTTAGGCCGATGATTCGAGTTGATGGGACATCATTTCAAGTTCCCAGACAAACTGTTATGATTGGTTTTTTCATTTGCCCAAAAGAAGCAGCGTTCTGGACTGAAGAACAGGCAGGAATGCATGTGTCACGCGGTAGCGGTAATCCAGTTTTCCAAGAAAAACTGAATTAATAATAGAGTCAGGTCTCGTCAAAGTCACTACAAGTTCCCGGACAAACTGTTACGGCAGCATCTTTTATTGTTAGCCTCTTTTAATTTTTCATGTGGAATGTCGACAGCGAACCAAGTCGCGCATTCATGTGGATCAGGTAAGGCACGCCAAGAGACGACAAAGTGAACGGAAAACTCGATATTCGCTGATACTCTGGGGATCTCGATCGCCAAGCCTCTGTCCATGTAAATCACGGGGTATTGCGCTTCTGTAAGTTTTAGAACGGGCAAGCGGCGGCTTAGTGCCTCGAAGTCCTCTGTGCCAATGGTCACACGATACCCGTTGCCCTCCCAAGATTGGGCGTCGAGACATTCTCCTGACTCAGGGTCGCCCTGTGAAGGAGAAGAGTCCCAGGCACATTCACATCGAATCTCCGCAAGCGCTTCCAAGGCTGATATCTCGATCAGAACGGCGACTGTTGCAGCCACCGACATCCCAGGAGGTAATTGGATCTCTGGGTCAACCACCGTGATGACAGCGTTACGTGCACCAGCAACCTGAATGCGTAGGTCACCCAGCGGGGTATGAATGACATGCTGAGTGCAGCGCATATTGCCTGGGCTAATAAATGGGGTCAATGTAAACTCATTGACGTGTTCACCAGCTGCTTACTGCTAGATTTAGGAGGCCGAGTGCTTGGCAAAGAGAGGTGTGTTCGTAGAAGTCGTCCACTCTTGCATTGAGTGCTAATTGACTGAAACGGCCTCACCCTAACAATTTCCGGAACCGGGTGAAATTTTCGACTCACTTTCGTTAAGAGTGATAGCTCCGCTCCAGTGCAGCGGCCACAAAACCTGCGAAGAGCGGGTGCGGGTGGTTCGGCTTGGATTGGAATTCGGGGTGGAACTGGGCACCGATGTAAAATGGGTGTCCTGGTAGTTCCACGATTTCTACAAGACCTTCGTTCGCGGAGACGGAGGAAATCACGAGCCCGGCTTCCTGCAGGCGTTCCTGATAGTCCGAGTTAAACTCATACCGATGGCGGTGGCGCTCGTGGATGCGGTCCGCATTATTATAGAGATCGGCTGCTTGGGTACCAGTGAAGAGAATAGATTCTGAAGAACCGAGGCGCATGGTGGCACCCATGTCTTCGATGCCTTTCTGCTCCTCTTGAAGACAGATGACGGGGTGTTTGGTGGCCTTGTCGAACTCGGTGGAGTTGGCATCTTTCAGGCCGCAGACGTTTCGTGCGTATTCGATGGTGGCGATTTGCATGCCGAGGCAGATGCCGAAATACGGAATCTCCTGCTCACGGGCATATTTAGCTGCTAGAATCTTCCCTTCGATTCCGCGATCGCCAAATCCCCCGGGGACGAGGATGCCGTCCACATCGCCGATGACCGACTTCGCGCCGTGATCCTCGATGGCTTCCGCTTCCACGCGGACGATCTGGACCTTGGTATCGTGATGGGCACCAGCGTGAATGAGCGATTCATAGATCGATTTATAAGCGTCCTGAAGCTCGATGTATTTTCCCGCAACCGCAATGGTGACCTTGTTCTTCGGATGGATGACTCGCTGCACGAATTTTTCCCAATCCTCCAGCGCGGGCGACGGCGTGTGGCCGAGGCCGAGCTTGTCCACTACGAGTCTATCAATTTTGTCACGACGCAGATCTAACGGGCACTCATAAATCGTGTGCGCCACATCGCGGAAGGCGACCACGTTCTTGCGCTCCACGTTGCAGAACATGGCGATTTTCTTGCGGTTCTCTTCATCGAGATCCGCCTCGGTGCGGCAGATGATGATGTCAGGTTGAATGCCGAGCTCGCGGAGTTTCGCCACGGATTGCTGAGTGGGCTTAGTCTTCACTTCACCGGCCGCTTTGATATATGGCAGCAACGTGACGTGGATGAAACAGACGTTTTCCTTGCCGACTTCAAGCGCGAACTGGCGCAGTGCTTCGATGAAAAGCAGGCCTTCCATGTCGCCCACCGTGCCGCCGATCTCGGTGATGAGCACATCCGTGTTAGGATTGTTGGCCGTCACCTGATGCATGCGGGATTTAATCTCATCGGTGACATGTGGGATGAATTGTACGGTCTTTCCCAGATACTCGCCACGGCGCTCCTTTTTAATGACGGAGTCAAAAACTTGACCGGAAGTCAGATTGTTCATGCGCGACAACACGCCGGAGGTGAAGCGCTCGTAATGACCGAGGTCCAAGTCCGTTTCCGCGCCATCATCGAGCACGTAAACTTCGCCGTGTTGATAGGGCGACATTGTTCCCGGATCGACATTCAGATAGGGATCGAATTTCTGCATCAGCGTAGTCAGGCCACGGTGTTCTAGCAGAGTTCCGATAGATGCTGCGGCGAGACCTTTGCCGAGTGAGGAGACCACGCCGCCGGTGACGAAAATGTATTTCATAATGATTGAGTTAAAAGTTACGGGATAAGGGTTATCGGTTAAGATTAGGATCGTGCTGAGTGAAGATCGGACTCTTCACCTTTAAATTCTAACTTCTAACGATTAACAGCCTCTCCACCTCCGTCGCTTGCTCGGGTGTATCCACGCCGGGTGAAGTGTCGGTAGTGAGAAGGACTTTGATCGATGCGCCGTTTTCGAGGGCGCGGAGCTGTTCGAGAGACTCCGCTTTTTCCAAGGGCGAGGGTGGCCAAGTGACGAAGCGTTCGAGAAAACTCCGCTGATAGGCATAGATGCCCTTGTGACGCAGCACCGGAAGCCCTTCCACGGGATTGCGGAAGAATGGCAGCGGAGAGCGGGAAAAATAGAGCGCGCGGCCATCGAGTGCGGTGGCGACTTTTACCACATTCGGGTCGTGCACGGCGGGATCAGCGGGATCGAGCGGATTGGCAGCGGTGGCCATGTCGAGCGTCGGATCAGCAGCCATGGCGGCGGCGAGTTCGTCGATCAGTGCGGGGTCGATGAGCGGTTCGTCCCCTTGAATGTTGATGATGTGGGTGGCTTGCGGGACGGATTTCGCAGCCTCGGCGATGCGGTCGGTGCCGGTCGGATGGTCCGGAGAGGTCATCGCGACTTTTCCTCCGAAGGCGATGACGGCATCGCGGATCCGCTCGTCGTCCGTGGCCACGATGATATCATCGAGGCGAGAACACTGCTTGCAGCGCTCCCAAACATGCTGGATCAGAGGTTTTCCGGCGATCAAATGCAGCGGCTTTCCGGGGAAGCGAGTGGAGCCCCAGCGCGAGGGAAGAACGCCTAAAATATAGATCAGTGGGGAAATAACGGACACGCTTACGAAGGGTTGTGCAAGCGTATGGCACGGACAAGCCCACGGACAAGAGCGGTTTCGGAAAAAAATCTTACCGCCGCGAAAATGCCGGAAAAACCCACGATCAACCTGTCGGCGTGATTTCAAGCATCATGGAAATGTGCATGGCGGTGAGTTCGCCCATCGACTGGCAGTCACCGAAACCGCTAGTGGCGTGCATGCGGTCCAGCTCGCGGGCGAGAGTAACAACGTGCTCCAGAGGCGCAATATCTTCGCGCCGCATGATGCCTAGCAGCGCCCTCAGGCGGCCACTCTCGACCTTGGCGCGGCGTGCCATTTGTGCATGTTCCTCGGCCACGTATTGATCGATGCTTTTGCGGTTGAGCACCTCGAAGGCGAGACGCGTGACCTTGCGGTTCGAGTTGAAACGAAAGGCCAGATAGACATTTCCATTTCCTTCGTATGATTGTTGGTCGAAGTCGATGGCTCGCACGCGGTATTGGATCTCTTCGAAATCCGGCGTGATATCGACGACATAGTTCACGCTGCGCATGTCTCCTAACAGACGGATGAAACTGCGCTCGGTAAATTTGGTGAACTCCTTTGCGATGCGGACCTTGTTGAGGCCGCGCCGGGGAAGGTAGTCGCGAATAAAAACATCTCCAGGAACGCCGGCGATGTGTTCTTCGATGAGTGTATTCCCATTGATCAGATAGTTCATCCGGTTAGGCGACAAGATGTGCTCTAACTCCAATCCATAGATGCGGGAAGAATCGGCCTGTTTGACGTAATAGTAGTCCGAGTTATCGTTGAAGAGATTGGTGATGCGGATGCGGAAAGGTTTGGAATTTCCGAAATCCCCAAAGTCGATGCGATCCACGAGCAAGTGTTCGTGCTGTCCTGCGTCGCGGCCGAGTTTCAACTCCGTGTAGATGCTGGTGAGGCGAGGACGAAGCTCCGCAAAAGCGTCCTGCGGATACATCACGGTGTGCCATAAGGTCTCGCGGCCCGTTGGATCTTCGTAGGGAATCGCACCGGTAAAACGGCAGAGTTCGTCATAGACCTTGGGAATTTCCCGCTGGCGATCAAAGTGATAGAGGTATTGCCGCAGGGACTGGGAAACGGGATACTTTATTTTTTGCCGCGCGATCACGGGTGGATCCTAATGAAATTTAGTCCCAGTGCGAGCGCGGGTTTACCGTTTTGCTAACGCAACCAAGACCGCCTTCTGTGCGTGCAAGCGGTTTTCGGCTTGTTGGAAAATGGTGCCTGCATGGAGTTCCAGCACTTCCTCACTGATTTCCTTTCCGCGATAGGCTGGTAGGCAATGCAGCACGATGTGGCCGGTCGCCGCCCCAGCAAGCAGCGCGGAGTTCACTTGGAATCCGGCGAATTCCCGCTCTTTTTCCTTCTGACCTTCCTGTCCCATCGACAGCCAAACGTCCGTGTTAATCACATAAGCCTGGTGGGCTGCCACGGCTGGATCTGCGGTGACCGTGACATTGGGTGCATTTAGGTTTGCTAGAAAATCAGCGGGCGGTTGGCAAGACTCGGGTGAAGCGATGGCGAATTCGAAACTAAGGTGTTTCGCAGCCCACATCCAAGAGATGGCCATGTTAGAAAAACCATCGCCAATGAAAGCAATTTTTTTCCCTTCCCAGCCACCAAGCTTTTCTTGGATCGTTAGAAGGTCGGCGAGGATCTGGCACGGGTGCTCATCGTCAGAGAGTGCGTTGATCGTGGGGATGCCGGAATATTGCGCGAAGTCTACCACATCCTGCTGCGCGAAGGTTCGGATGATCGTGCCGTGGACCATGCGGCCAAGCACGCGGGCGGTGTCCTTGATCGGTTCGCCACGACCGAGTTGGATGTCGTTCCCTGATAGAAATAAGGGGAAGCCACCGAGCTCACGGATGCCGACCTCGAAGGACACGCGGGTGCGGGTGGAGGATTTAGTGAAAATGAGCGCCCACGTTTGTCCGGCCAGTTGATTGCCATCGCGCCCGCGCTGGAGTTTCAAATGCGCGGCAGAGTCTAGCAGTTTTTGGATCTCTTTCGCGCTAAGTTCTTCGATGGAGAGGAGGTGTTGCATGAGATGATTAGGGTTCAGACAAGACTGAGTGGATGATCGACAACGCCTCATCAATCTCGGAAGCGGTGACGTTAAGCGGAGGTAGCAGACGAAAAGTATTGGGTCCGGCAGGCGGAACGATCAGCCCGCGCTCCATCAGTTTTCCGACAACGACAAGCGCCGCGGTTTTTCCTTCCGGAGTCGGGATGAGTGCTGGGTCGAGAGCTATTCCTAACAGAAGTCCTTTGCCTCTAACTTCTGTGACGATCGGGAGATTCCACGAATGCACCGTTTCGCGAATGCGGCCTTCTTGGACAAGGGCGTTTGCGGCGAGTCCCTTTTCGCGGATCTCCTTCAACACGGCGAGTGAAGCGGCGCACACGAGCGGATTGCCGCCATAGGTGGAGCCGTGGGAGCCGGGCCCCATCAGCGACGAAAGCGCGGTGCCGGTGTCATCGATGGCCCGATCACTGAGCCAGAACGCGCCAATCGGCACACCGCCGCCCATCCCCTTGGCCCAGGAAATACCGTCCGGGTTGATTTCCGGGGCGATCATGCGCCAGGCCATCGCATCGCCACAACGACCAAAGCCGGCCTGCACTTCATCCAAGAACAGGAGCAGATCGTGTTTTTTACAAAGCTCGGCCACAGCGCGGAGGAATTCCGGCGTGGCCGGATTGACGCCACCCTCACCCTGAATGGGCTCTAGCAGAATGGCTGCGGTTTCCGGGCGGATCGCGTTTTCTAAAGCTGCTAGATTATTGAATGGCAAATAGCGAAACCCGGGAAGCAGTGGATCGAAGCCTTCTTGAATCTTAGATTGGCCCGTGGCAGACATCGCTCCGAGCGTGCGACCATGGAAGGATTGCAGGAAAGTGATCACCTCGTAACGTGGTGCGCCGTCTGGCTGTGGGCGCTTGTGACCGAAGCGGCGTGCGGATTTAATCAGGCCGTCGTTTGCTTCGGCACCGGAGTTAGAAAAGAAATTTTTTCCGGGCATCCGGACGTGGTGCACGTTAATTTCCTCCGCTAACTCGGCTTGCAGCCGGATTTGATAGAGATTTGAGCAATGCAGTAGCTCACCCGCTTGATGGCGGATTGCCTCGACCAAGCGGGGATGGCAATGGCCCAGCGAACACACAGCAATGCCCATACAAAAATCGAGATAGCTTGTCCCCGCATCATCCCACAGGCGGCAGCCCTCACCTCGCACCGGGACCAGCGGAAACCGCCCGTAAGTGGGAAGAACGTGTTGCTGTAAAGTCTCTGCGGTACTCATGGGAAGGGCGGAGACTAATAGCTATCCCCGGAATGGCAATGCGGGAATAGTGGCTAAATCCGCGCGGGCCCATGAGCAGTTCAGCCCCAAGCGCTGAGGAATTTTTCCAAGTCATCGAGACTCGGACTTTCTCCCGTTCGCACATAATGGCCGCTGGTGCAGACGCCGAGAGTGAGGCAGGCTTCGGGGTCGAGTCCGAGCATTTCGCCTTGGGAAAAGCCCGCATTGAAGTGGTCGCCGGCACCGGTGGTGATGAGTGGTTTATCGGTGTAGGGGCCCGGCACCCACCAAGTTCCATTCGCCGTGGAGCAGGCAGCCGAGGCGCGTAGATGGACCACGACGGTGGAGAGTTCTAAGTTACGGCGAATGTCGTCTGCTAGAACGCGCAGCTCCATTTCCGTTTCTCCACAGGCAGCGAACCCGAGTTCGGCATGCACGCGCTGGGCTTCCTTCAGGTTGAGGCCGAGCGTGACTTTTCCGAACGCACCGAAACGCCCAATAATTTCTAGCACTTCCAACAGATCCTCGCGCGAGCGCTTTTCTGGATCGGCGAGATCGAAGAAGAAGTTCCGGTTCGCGCGCGGCGGAAGGGCGGGCAGCACTTCGTTGACAAGTGATAGAAAAATCTCTGTCATGTTAGGAATCATCGTCCAGTTCACGAGCGAAATCAGATCGACCGAGGCCAGCGTGTTGCGGAAATGTTCCGCACCCATAACCTCCTCGATGGACTCCAGAGTGATCGTGTCCAAGCTGCGGAGCTGGCCTAACATTAGCTTTCCGTCGTTGAACTCCACTGCGATGGTGGTGGCGGGATCACACAGTGAGACCACTTCCGCACGGCTTGCGAAATCGAGGAAAACCCCGTGCAGGGAGGGTCGTCCCAGCGCACCGATATAAGTCAGCCGGGTACCAGCGGCGAGCAGCGCGTTTGCCATGATCGGTCCATTCCCGCCGAGCTTGTCCATTAACGGATAGAACTCGATGTTCGTGCTTTTCCCCGCGGCTCCGGCGATACGTTGGGCGAAATCGGGAATGGTGGTAATAGGCGTGAATGCCTCGCCTTGTGCCGTGCGCTGGGCGACGGGGGTGACGATGGTATCGACAAACCCATCAAAGCCAACCAGGGCAGAGTTCTCAGGGTTTTGAGCGCGGGCGGCGCGCAAAGAGGCGAGGGTGTGTGTCTTGAATGTCATTCAATGGAAGACGAGGGATCCAGGCTGGTTAGATTAAAATCTTCATTTTACAGATGAACTGATAGAGCACGCAGGATCCATAAATTCTGTTATTTTTCTGAGGGGAAGCTCTCGTAGATCACGAGGCTAGATGGTGGCACCGCCAAGCGCAAGGGGGCGGCGGCATCGATATCCGCCGGAGTGAGGGATTTTTCTTGGCCGATTGTTAGGGTCCGACGCAGGACCTTGCCTGCGGTTTTCATGCTCGCGGGAAGTTGGATCTGATTGTCACCATCTGAGGTCGTGCGCTCGGCATCCGAGGCATTTACCACCACCACGACGAAGGATTCCCCGTCCTCCGAGGCACGCGCGAAAGCAAAAACCCCATCGTCTTGATCGCCCGATGCACTGTCCACCCAAAGCGGGATCCACTTTCCGGTGCGTAACACCGGCAGTTTCTTACGCAGTGCGGCGAGCTTAGAAATGTCGGAAAACGTTTGGGACTTTTCGACTTCTTTCATGATGGGACCTCCTTTGTGGGGGAAGAACATCATGCGACCGGTTTCTCCGTCCTCACCGATTTTACCCCCTGCATCTAGCAGCGAAAACTCGGTGCCATAATAGAGACACGGGATTCCCGGTAGGGTCATGAGAAGACCTTGAGCCAGCCGATTACGAGACTCGGTGATGCCCGCTACGCGGAAACGATTGAGACCATCGTGATTCTCGATAAACGTGATGATCTTCTGCTGCGCGTTCAATCCATCCGCACCTAGGTTCGGATTATAAAACGGACGATCTTGGGCATCGCTGGCGGTGCGGCTGGCGAGTGATTTTTCTAACGCGGCAGGCGATCCGAACTGCGTCCCAGTTTGACGAAGGTATTCGCGGGCGCTGAAGCAAAAATTAAAATCTAACACAGAATCAAGGTCCGGCGCCGTGCTCTTCGGCCAATCCGAGCGCCACGTGTAGCGGCCGAGCGTTGCCGGATTTCCATCGTAGATTTCGCCAAATAACAGCTTATCCGCCGCCGCGCTGCCGAGGCGTTTCCTGAGGCGTTCTGTGAAGGCGTCCCAAAATTCATGGTGCACATGTTTCACCGTATCGATCCGCAAGCCGTCCACACCAACGGTGGTGAGATAAAATTGATAGATTTCCACGAATTCATCGACCAGCGCATCGAAATACTCGCCTTTCGGATCGGTCCAAATGTCGCGCAGGGAGAAGAAATCGCAGGTGATTTCCTCGCCATCAGTCTTGCCGAGGCTGTCCGAAGAAAAGCCCTTACGGCCGTAGCTTTCAATTTGGGAAAGCGTGCCCTTCGTCGCAATTTTAGCGCCTAACAACTCTCGCGGCCCGTCCGGTTGAGTGCGTTCTGCATTCCATTTCGGGATATCTGCCCACTTGGCATTTGGGTGGAAGCCGTCATTTTTGTAGGGTTGTACCCACTCCTCTTTTTTTTCCACATTGAAGACGCCATCGTTGTTGTCGTCATAGTAAAATACCGAGCCTGCATGGTTCAGCACCACATCTTGGATCACTTTGATGCCCTTGGAGTGCGCGAGCTTGACCAAATCCTGATAGTGTTTCATGCGACCCTCCGCATTGTCAGGATAAGGTTCACCCGCGAGCGAGGTCTTGCTCGTGAGATGAGGATCAATATCTAACCAATCCTGTGTCCAGTAGCCGTGGTAGCCACTTTTCCATCCGCCGAGATCGTAGCCGGAACGCCAGACATTTTTCACCACCGGAGTCAGCCACAGCGCCGTGACGCCGAGGTCATTGAAATAGTTTGCTTGGAGCGCCTTCTCAACGCCGCGCAAGTCGCCGCCCTGATAGAGAGCGTTGTCCTTTTGTTTTGGATCGAAGAGCGTGGGGTCGCTGCCAATTGGTATATTGTTAGCAGAATCTCCATCACAGAAGCGATCCGTCACCATGAAATACATAACATCATCACTCCATGGCCGGGCATCTGCCGCAGCGGTCAACGAAAGGGCAATAAGCAGGGTTCTAAAAGACACAATTGCTAATGTTTGACTGCGCCCGATGGTTGTCAATTTCCGAGAAAATGCGAACCAAGTGCCTATTCATGGCCGGTAGGCGTGGCGGTGACGAAGCACCGCTTGGAAGGCAGGAGGCGGGGTGCAGATTCTTTCAATCAGATCGTCCCAAATTTCCTGACCTTTGAGGATTTCCACTTCGATCCGCAGGAAATACACGGGCACATCGATGGACGTCGGACGTGGAAAACGGACGGCGTCTTTTTCCGTGGTAACGATGAGTTGCATATCGCGCTCGACACAACGCTGCATAAATTTTTCCACCTCTTTGCGCGAGAAGCGGTAGTGATCGGAAAAGCGGCGCTGGATTTCCACGCGGGCACCGAGTTTTTCTAACGATCCCTCGAAGGCTTCAGGCACGGCAATCGCGCTGATCGCTCCTACCCATTTGTCCCGCAGAAATTCAAGCGGCTTGCGCTCGCGGGTGAAAACATCTTCCAGATAGATTGGCCCGTGCGTACACTCGATGATTTCGGCGGTGCGATTGTAACGCCGGATGCGAGCGATGAGTGCTTCGTTCGAAGAGCTGTTGCATTTTGTGATAATAATGTAGCTGGCGCGGCGGAGGTTCTTCGGCGGCTCGCGGAGGGTGCCGCGCGGGAGCAGGGCGCCAGTGCCGAAGGGCGCGCCGGAGTCGATGAGCACAATGTCGATGGCGTGGGCAAGCTCGAGGTACTGCATCCCATCATCTAGCAGCAGGGTATCAGAGTCGAGATTGGCAATGGCGAAGCGGCCGCCTTTCACGCGGTTTTTATCGACGACGACCGCGACGCCATCGAGGTTGCGGGCGAGCATGAAGGGCTCGTCGCCAGCGAACTTGGAATCGAGTAAAAGAGCGCTGCCGGTGGAGACGACTTTCGGCATTTTTTCGCCGGGGATCGGATGGCCTTTGGAATTTTGCCACTTCTGAGGCCGATCGAGCTTTTTGCTTTTATAGCCTCTGGAAAGGATTGCGACCCGGCGGCCTCGATCTCGAAGCGTGCGCGCGAGCAGCTCGACGACCGGCGTTTTCCCAGTCCCTCCCACGGTGATATTACCGACGACAATGACCGCAGTGCCAAGGTGGTGTTGCTGTCGCCACCCATTGCGATAGCGGCGTATGCGGATTTGCACAATGATTCGAAAGACCCCCGAAAGTGCCCGCATGAGGAAACGCATCAGCGCCGCCCGGAACCCCTTGGCGCGCCCGAAGATCACATCCGCTCCCCAGCGTTCGAGTTCTTCGATGAGTTCCTTCATGTCCTCCGCTCATGATGCTTCAAGGGAGAGGGAAAGGGCAAGCGTCAATGAGATGATGGGCGTGCGGGTGGCTGATGAATGTTGATTCTCATGGACGATAGTCGAGCTTCACGGTCGGAATGTAGTGATACTCCTCTAGCTCTTGATCGGAGCTGATAGTCCCCTCATCGGGAAATACAACGACTATGGAAGTGAAGCGGTCTGTGCGCCAGAAGTCTTCTTTCATGAGCCATTTCTTCACGAATTCGGCGACCGATTGGCGGCATGCTTCTCGAACGAGTTTCATGTGCTTGGTGTCGCCCGCTCTCTGGTCTAGGTCAGGTGTGATGCTTCGCTCAAGTTCGGCAAGGTTGTCGTCTTTGTTAAAGCGCGCCCATCCGCTTGCGGTGCTCTTTTGCATTTGGTCGCTTTGGAAAGCGGTCGGAAGGCTTAAACGAATGAAAGGCGCCAAAACATAGCAGACCTTATCTCTGGCAGCGAGTCGCCATGTGTCAGAAAGGCGAAGGTGGTACCGGAAAGTCGCGGGAACGCGAATCGTGGAAACGGTTGTTCCGAGATAAATCATATTCCATGCAATGCTTTTGGAATCGGAGCGCGTAAACTCTTCGTCGCTGCGTGAGGTGGTGAGTTCCAGAACGTCGCCGCGTGTCGGACTAACCTCTGGAATATGCTCAACGAAAGTGCGGGTGATGGTGCCCGTCTTGAATTTTTCGGCTGCATCGGGAATCCTCCTGATGATGGTCTTCACCGGCTCAGTAATGCTCTCTACAATCTCTTTAAGACCGTGAACTGTCTTGATGCATGCGTTATGAGCAAACGCTGCGACGACAATGACGACGACTGCTAGAATAAGCATAGCCCACGGAAAGTGAGATTGCTTTCGTGACTCGTGTTGACTCGGCAGTTCGTTTTCCATGGTAGGTATTTTTTATGGGTCTAACGTCTGAAGCGTGTTGTTCCCAGTGACCCGTTAGACTTTATTCTGGCATGGTAGGAGGGCAAGAAACGGCTGATCGGGGTGTCTGTGTCTGTAATTGTTGTGCCTCTTCTTGATTGCACGGGTCGGTAGGATTCCGAAGCTTGACATCGTAAAACAGAGAGAAACAGACGTCCTGGGGAATCTCATAAGGCCCGTCTAGTTAGTCAGACAGTAGTTCAGAGAAACGCTTATATATGGGCCGCATTCCTTCGTCAAACACGCCAACCATCAAACCAGCAACCCGCGTGCGATACTCCAGTAATTGAGCTTTGTCGTCAGAGTCCTGAACAAAGGCAACACTCTGGTTAAGGTAGCCTCCAATGCGTTGAAATAGATGTAATAGTTCTTTGGCTTTATCGAGTTCCATATTTGTAATCTTTCACAACTAGAACAAGATTAGCGATGCGCGGAGCCTGTTCGCAGCATCGCAGGGTTAGGCGACTTGGGTATCAATGGCTTAATAAGTTCTCAATCTGCGGAACGATTTGATCGACTTGGCGAGCGACCCCGTCTTTGTTGAAATGGACATTGTCGCTGTGCCACTCCGGGTGCCCGGCCATTAAGGTGTTGAGATCATCTACGGGGATATTCAACGGCTTCAAGAACTCCAGCGCGATCGTATTGCGCGCAGCGATCCGTTCATCGGAAGAATGCCCTTCGCCTGGTTTTGCCGGTGTGCTCACTTTGAGAGGTGTGGTCGTTGCCCAGATGAGCTTCGCGCCCGTCGCGTGCTTCTGGATCGTCGCCAGGAACTCCGGAAACGCCTGGCGGTATTCCTCCTCGCTGTGCTGCCAGCCATGCATGCCATTGTTAAAATGGATGATGTCGAACTTCATGCTATCGAGCACCAAGGCGATTTCCGTCAACAGCATGGGATCGGAGATGAAAGCGGACGATCCGAGGCGAGCCACGTTGGCTTTACCGCTCAATCGTTTTTCGACCTCGGGGCCGTAATTCATGGTGATCGAATCGCCAATCAACAACACCCGTGGCAGCTTGTTATCGGTGGCGCTGGCAATCCAGATATTGCACCACTCGGTTCCTTCTCGCGAGATGGTTGGCCCAATGCCCGGAGCAGACAGTGCGACTTGAGGGAGTGAAGCAAGGCAGGTGACGATTAACAGTAGATGTTTCATGGGGATTTTTCGAGTGTGTCTGAGTTGCCTAGATTCTATGGCTGGAGCTCGAAGATTTCGAAGCCTTTGGAACAAGAAGAGGCGTGCTTAGGGTTTTCGTGGGCTACTGCGGTAACACGAAGTTTCCGCAGCCTATCCAACATTAAATAGATACCTAAACACGCCATGA
>JANYEC010000083.1 GCA_025363295.1 Akkermansiaceae bacterium | reverse complement strand
TCCTTGGTGCGGTTCCCTAGCAGCGCGGAATTAGCCAACCCGTTGTTACTCAGAATGAATGAGCGTCCGTCACAGCCCGCACAGAGCTACGAGTAAACCGAGGGGGAACATTTTTCATCAGGAGTTTTCCACACCGATCCTCACGCCCTTGCGGGACATACCCGAGCCCTAACCGCGCGCGGTCAGCGGATGCGGCACGGTCAATCGATGAGCCTTCGAGCATAACCTTTCCTGAATCGGCAGGAAGCAATCCCATGAGGGCCTTGAGCGTTGTGCTTTTGCCCACTCCGTTACGACCCATCAGACAGAAAACCGTTTTTGGCCGGATGGCCAGATTCACACCGCGCAGGATGGCACTTCCTCCGATGGAGACCCGAAGGTCGGAAATGGTTAGGCTTTCCGGGAGGGTGGGAGTAGCGATCATGCGGCTTTGGATTTGCGGCCTAGATAAACTTCGATCACACGTTCGTCGGACTGCACCTTATCGACGGGACCTTCACAAAGAACATGCCCCTGATGCAGAACCGTCACTTTGCGGCCTTGGGAAATTTGCCTCACGAATGTCATATCGTGCTCGATGACGACGATGGTGTGTTTTCCTGCTAGAGAAAGCAAAAGCTCGCCGGTGCGGTAGGTTTCCTCATCCGTCATGCCAGCCGCAGGTTCATCAACTAGCAGAAGCCGCGCTTCTTGAGCGAGCAACATACCGATTTCAAGCCACTGCTTTTGTCCATGAGCAAGGATGCCAGCCTTACGATTGGCGTGATCGGTTAGTTTAATAATTCCGAGAATTTCCGCGATACGATCCTTTTGTTGAGGAGTGATCTTGCCAAACAGGCTGTGCCAGATGCCACGCAATCCGGCAAGAGACAGCACAAGATTTTCTGTTACCGTGTGATCATTATAAACGGTGGGCGTTTGAAATTTTCGCCCGATGCCTAATCGGTAAATCTCGTATTCATTAAGCTTGAGAAGGTCATGCTTGCCATCGTCCCAAAGCAGGGTGCCCTCGTCCGGCCGGGTGCGGCCCGTGATCAGATCGAGGAAGGTCGTTTTGCCTGCGCCGTTAGGTCCAATGACAGTTCTTAGTTCTCCTTCGTCGAGATAGAAATTGAGATCATTGATCGCTTTGAAGCCATCAAACGAACGAGTGAGTCCTTCTGCTGCGAGGAGAAATGGTTTCTGGCTCATGAAGATGAAATGCGGTGGATAAATCTCTCAAGTTAGGACTCGCCAGTCGGGGTGGATCCCGATGATAGCAAGTCAGACTCATCTGATAGAATTGGTGATGGGGAGAGATCTTTGGTGTTTTCCTTTTTCCTGCCAATTCCCTTAAGCAATCCTTGAAGTTGCTCAGGTATTCCCATGATGCCTTTAGGCATAAAAAGAACGACAAGAACAAAAGCACCACCAAGCATGAGCGGCCAAAAGTCCGCTGTCGCACCGGAGGATGCCCAACTTTTCAAGACATTGACACTGATCGCTCCGGCAATGGGGCCTACGATGGTGCCGCGCCCGCCGAGGGCCACCCAAACGACGGCCTCTAACGATTTCCCAGTTTCCATTTCGCTAGGGTTAATGATGCCGACCTGAGGCACAAAAAGAGCACCGGCCAAACTCGCGATGATCGCGCTGATGACGAAGATGAAGAGTTTAAAATTCGCAGTGGCATAGCCCGAGAAGAGCACGCGGTTTTCAGAGTCGCGGATGGCGCGCTGGATCAGGCCAAAGCGGGAGTTAGTCAGCCATTTGCAAGCGGCGACCACCGCGACGAGAAGCACCGCCGTCGCAATGTAGAGGCCGCGCTTGGTGGACATTTCTCGCAGGGAAAAGCCGAGCAATGTTCGGAAATCTGTGAAACCATTGTTTCCACCCATGAGGAGTTCATTGCGGAAAAATAACAGCGCCGCGCCGTAGGTGAGAGCTTGGGTGAGGATAGAAAAATAAACACCTTTGATCCTGGAACGGAAGGCCAGATAACCAAAAATAGCAGCAATTAAACCGGGGACTAGAATCACCATCGCAATAGCAAACGGAAAGCTACTGAAGGGACCAAAAAATGACGGCCACTCCGTTCGCCCCACCATGCTAAGAAACGTGGGAACTCCAGCCCCGCCGATTACCCGCATCAAATGCATGCCCATCATGTAGCCGCCAAGAGTGAAGAACAAGGCCTGGCCGAGGCAAAGCAGCCCAGTATATCCCCACAGGAGGTCGATAGAAATTGCGAGAATCCCGTAGCAAAGATATTTCCCCCAGTTCCCGAGAGTGAAATCCGAAATGAGCCCAAATGAATTCAGCAGCGGCATGAGGATGACGAGGAAGACCGCTGAAAGAATCAACGAGGGTAACTGGACCCGGCTTGTTATCGGTTGATTGCTCATCTGTTAGTCAAGGCTGCGGGAACGGGTGACGAAGAGACCGGCGGGACGCCATTGCAGGAAAAGAATGATCGCCCCAAGGACAAGGATTTTCCCGATCACAGGGTTACCGAGGTACTGCTGCAGGGTTTGATCCGCCACTCCGATGCCGAGCGCGCTGATGACGGTGCCCATAATATTGCCCACACCGCCTACTACGACCGTCATAAAAGAATCGACGATGTAGAGTTGCCCCATCTGAGGACCAACATTCCCGATTTGTGATAGAAACGCCCCGGCCAATCCCGCGAGGCCACAACCGAACGCAAAGGTCATTGTGTTGACCCGCTCGGTGCGGATTCCCATGCATGCAGCCATGTTGCGGTTTTGCATCACCGCACGAATGAGGAGCCCTAACGAGGTTTTGTTGAGGACCAACCAGGTTATCACGATGATCAACACCGCAAAGCTGATGACGAAAACACGGTTCCAACCAAATACAATATCATTAACGGTCCAGTTGCCCGAAAGCCAGGCAGGGCTGGTCACTTGGACGTTGTTAGATCCGAAAATGAATTTTAAAATCTGCTGCAACACAAGCGAGATGCCCCAAGTAGCGAGAAGGGATTCGAGGGGGCGCTTATAAAGAAACTGAATCACCGAACGCTCCAATAGGACTCCAACGAGTGCGGCAATGATGAAACTTGCTGGAATCGCCACCGCAAAATACATTGCCAAACCACTTCCTGATAGACCCATTCCTGGAATGGAGATCGAGAATCCTAACGGGGACAATTTTAACCCGGTGGCAAAGATGTTCTGGATCACATAAGTTGTGTAAGCCCCCACCGCGATGAGCTCGCCGTGGGCCATATTGATGATTCCCATGAGGCCGAAGGTAATCGCAAGACCGATGGCGACGACCAATAGGACGGAGCCCAATGACAAGCCCCGAAATGCGGTTCCTACTGCATTGATTCTGGAAATGTGAGCATCGATCGCGATCAGGGCTTTTTTCGCAGCAATGATGGTAGCGGTATCTTTCGCAGCAACTGCCTCGGTGAGAATAGTTTTAATAGTATCGCTCGCTGGAATTGAACTCATCTCTCCCAACTTCGTACAAGCTCCGATCCGCTCCGCAACAACGGGGGAACGAAGCTGAATAATCGCGATAGCCTCATCTAACGCATGAAGAGCGCCGGGGTCCTTCTCGATGGATTTCAGAAGAAGCAATGAAGGAAGCTTTTCCTGCTTTTGCCCGATGGCAGAGTCTTGGATCGCGCGGATCCGTTTTACCGTATCAGGATTAGCGAGGGCTGCTAGATCAGAAACTTCCTTCATCGCGCGCCGCAGACCCGAATCCGTATCGGCGAATTCGACTTCCTTCGGGTTGATGCGAATCGCTTTTCCATCAGAACCTAACAAAGGACTATTGTCGGAAACCCGAAGAGTTGCATAGCCCCCGTCCCTATCTGCATCGCCAGTTAGTAAAACAGGTGTCACCAAATCCCCCTCGCCTTTCTGCAAAAAAATTCCGCCCTCTTTCCATTTTTCCAACCATTTGACTGCTTCGGGAGACGGCTTGGCTTTTAAAGTGAGGATGATTTCTCGCTGCTCCCCGGGAGTGGAGGCCGCTGCAGCTGCGGCAACCGTCTCACGAACCGTGCGCTCTTGGGCTTTTACTGTGTCCAGAGATGCCAGCATGCACCCAATCAGCAGCACAAGCCAAAGTCGGTTTTTAGAATTTCTAGCGGAAAGCTTGTGCATGGACGTCGCCATGGCCTAGCACCGACTGTGCCATGCCCGAGTGGAAATCCAGTAAACGATCCTAAAGATCATGAAGGTTTCACCGAACCTCAACTTGTCCCCGCGCTCATCTGCTAGGCATCCACCTCACGAAAAGGAAGGCGCTACGTGCTAGGGAAGGCCCTAGAACGACTCAAAGCGGCCTCGCATAAGTCCCGCAGCGGTTATGCCAACCTTCCTCCCACCGCTTTTCGCCGCGCTCCGGTGGCGAGTTTGCAACACGGCGGGAAAGCACGCGTTTCGCGGCGGCTGCGAATTCGGTTGCGGCCGGCGCACCCGATGAAACCTCCTTCATTTCGCCTAACACCTGAAGCAGTCCCCAGCCGCGGCCGTTATAGCGCTCGGAAATGAGAGTTCCATCGCCTTTAAAATTCACATAATCGATCAACGCATATGTCCCTTGCGGCGTCGTGGAGACTTTCCGATAGTTCGCCTCAATCCGTGCTTTTTCGCTGCCAGGAGCGGCAGAAAGGATTTTCGGCAGTGCTTCATGCGAGCGAGCGATGATGAAATCTGTTTGTAAGCTCACCGTCGCCGACAGCCATTTGCGCAGGTTACTCAGACGGGGGCCATTGAAGTCCTTTTGGAATTCCGTCTTGGTGCGCCACGGGCTGAACCGCTCTGCTGCCACCGCCGGAATTTCCGCCCCACGCTGGCGGGCAAACTCAATAAAATGCGGCCAGCTCTCGCTGAAACGGCCTTTGAAACCCTGCGGATACCAAATGAAATGCCCGATTCCCAGCGATGGAAATTCCTCGCCCGCATTCCATGTCGTCAGTCCGGCGACGCTGCCGGCGCATTCGTTTTCCCATATTTTCTTCCCGATCGCCGCTTTTTGCGCGGGGCTCAGACTGCTAGAAGACGAGGCCGCTGAGACGCACGCGGTGAGAGCAACGGTCAAAAAACAAACAAAACGCACAGCTTGCATGGCGTCACGGTAGCATTAACCTTTCCTCAACCGCAAGCTCATGAACCGCATTCCTTGGGATAAAATTCTCAGTTTCACTCCGTTTGATTTGGTGAAGCTCCTCGTCACCGCCACAGTCATTCTTTTCGTGACGAAAATCCAACTCGTGAATGATCGGCTCTCGGCTCTGCTGATTGCGCTGCCTCTCACGTCGCTGCTCGCGATGGTCTGGATGCACCATGACAAGCAATCGTCCGAGCGCCTCGCGAATCATTCCGAGGGCACTTTTTGGTTTGTGCTCCCCACTCTGCCGATGTTCCTCATTTTCCCATGGATGTTGCGAAATGGTTGGGGATTCTGGGCCAGTATCGCGGCGAACTGCGTTATCACGGTCGTCCTCTTCTGGCTGACCGTGATCATTCTCAGACGGTTCGGAATCGACCTGATGCCCAAGTGATTTCGAGAGTTCTCAGGCAATTACCAAAAAATCTCATTCACCAACCAGATAAGACTTGTCAGAAACTCGATTCTCTGGTTTGACGACCTGCCCGGCTACTCTCCGGAATCTTTCCCATCCCCAAGTTTTGAGCGAAAAAGACCCGTCCCTGCTACCGAAAAACGTAATCCCGTTTGAGCAGGTACGGCCAGATTCGCGATTTCCCGGTTCTCCTATGAAAAGCGATCTCCTCGATAAGGCCTCTGAAATTGTCACCGACCCATTAGTTCTGGTCAACCTGGTCTCGCAGCGCGTCAAGCAGCTCAATAGCGGACGTTCGCCGCTCATCGCCACCCGCCCCAGCATGGGAGTGGCTGATATTGCCCTCACCGAAATCATCGAAGGCAAAATTAAGCTGGTCTTCAAAGAAGCCCCGTGAGGGTGGCTTTCTAGCCCCCGAACAAGGCCATGACTGCGGAAATCGCCACTAACCGGAAAGCCGGACGGGATTTCCATATTCTGGAAAAATACGAAGCCGGGCTGGAACTCAAAGGCACTGAGGTGAAGTCGATCCGTGCCGGGAAAATCAATATTTCGGACGGCTACGCCCGCGTCGAAAACAACCAAGTTTTCCTCTACGGCTGCGATATCCAACCGTGGCAAACCGCCGGCGATTGGTTCAACCACACCTCGAAGCGCCCGCGCCGCCTACTGCTTCACAAACGTGAAATTCTCAAACTCGCCAATGCAACCGCAGTCAAAGGCTGCTCGCTGCCCCTGTTGCGGGTCTATTGGAAAGATCGTCGCGTGAAAGTGGAAATCGGCGTCGGCAAGGGGAAAACCCACTCGGACCAGCGACAGGATCTTAAAGAAAAAGTCGAACTCCGCGAAGCTGCCCGCGAGATGTCGCGCTTTAATCAACGCTGATCATTAGGCGCATCAGCTTTCGGCTTCACGCGCGATGGCGGATCCGTCGGCGGCCGGGCAATCACTGCGCCTGCCTCAGTTCCGGCTTTCACAGGGGAAGAATTTGCGGTCCGAAACTCACGATCACTGGGCAACTCCAACATGTTTCCCATGCGCAACCCATCATCCGGCATGTTAGAAAGTGCCGCTTGCGTCAACACAGGCTCGGTTGGCTTTGCCTTTTTCACCGGCGGAAGCGGCGGTGCCACCACAATGGCCTTCGGCGAGACGCACGAAAACTGGGCCAAAAGCAGCAACGCCAAAATTGTGTGTGTCAGTTTCACCATGTCAAAATATCCGCAACGCGACAGACCGCAAGAAAGCCGTTTGCAACCCCAGGCGCAAGAGCGAAGCGAGAAGTTGCCCCGCACTCCACGAGCTGGTCTATGGATTTCGCTCAAAGCAGGCTGGCACGGCTGCTTGGCGCGTTTTAGGATTTTCACATGCAGGGCACGCTCACATTGATTCTCGAAACTTCCACCCCCCGGGCGTCTTTAGCGACGGTGCTGCCGGATGGGACATTGGAAGACCGGGAATTTACCAGCGATCGCAGCCACAATGCCGTTTTATTTACGCCGTTGAAAGAATTACTGGACGCGCGAGGCGACCTCAAGATTGGACGGGTCATCGTCGGCAGCGGGCCCGGGAGCTACAGCGGCACACGAGTTGGCATTGCGGCCGCACAAGGAGTTGCGATTGCCTGCTCGTGCCCGGCAGTAGCGCTGCCCTCGATTCTCGCCGTCCCCTCCACACAAGGTGGCGCGGCTTGCTTGGCGATTGGTGATGCGCGTCGCGGAAGTTTTTGGACAGCAAAGTTAGACCACTTCCGCATGACCGCCGGCCCCGAACTCACCGATGCGGCGGGATTAGAAAAAATCGTTAGAGAATCGCTTGAAGCAGGGATTTCAGTTTTTACCTTCGAGGACCCTTCACGCTTTCCCCTAACGGAGGCTCTCGCCACGCGGGTGAAGCTGGAATTCCCCAGTGCGGCACGGTTATGGCAAGCATGGCAGGCGTCTAACGATGAAACTCGAGCAAAGTGGTCAGAGGAAATTCCCCAGCCCATCTACCTCAAACCTCCACACATCACCCCCGCAAAGCGATCACGGCTCGTTCAGCCCTGAGCACCACGCTGCCACACTGTCACGAGCGAGGTAGTCCACTGGAACTTGCGTGCCGTTTCACGAATGAGAAACGGCTCTTCCACGCGACGCAGCAGAGTAAAAGCGGGTGTTAGCGCTTGTTGAAGCCACTCGAATGTTCCAGTGATGGGCCAATTTTCTTGCGGCGTGAATTCTTCTAGCCAGGTGCAGGGCGTGGCGAGAACGAGTTCCCCTCCAGCGTTCACCAATGATGGGAGACGATCTAACAAACGCTTCGGTTCCGGCAGGCGGCAAAGGAGATTGGCCGCATGGACCCGATCAAACGAGCCGGTGCTTTCAGGTAGATTCATTGCATCCCCTTGGAAAAATCGAAGCTTGTTGCCATCAATATCGTTAGAAATCCGGGCTTGGAGACGGGTGCTGATTGTTGCCTCCTCGCGGCGATTAAAAGCGAGACTCTCACCCTTTCGCAGGGCTTCCGCGGCCCGAATGAAGGCGTGGGAAAAATCGATTCCTATCACCTCATCACAATTCGCAGACATCTCGAACGCTGAGCGCCCGACCGCGCAACCAAGGTCTAATCCACGCTTTACCACAGTGGATGAAAAGTGGCCGGGGGTCCGGATGGCAAAATCCAAAGCCTCGCGCATCCCCGTCGGCCATGTCCGGTCACCGGGCAAAATTTCATCAGCGGTTCCGAAATGAAACAGCAGGTATTCCGCGAGAAGTTTTTCGGATTCGTAAACGGCGCTCATCAATACGTGGGATCAGTTGCCAGCTTTGATCTGCTTTTCCGCATCTCCCGATCTCGCATAGCCCGCTTGGACTTCTCTCAGAGAGATTTTCCCATCCTTGTTCGTATCGTAGAATGCGATGATCTTCGCTGGCGAGTGACCGCTGGCCTTCTGCACGGGCTTAAGCTCGGATGCTGTTAGGCAACCATCACCATTGTCATCCAAACGGTCGAACTTCTGAAGTAATCCGATCATCTGCCGCTCGGTGCGGGATTTCGGAGGGATGGGGCCGGGGCCGTTGGAGCAACTGACGGAAGCAATGACGAGTGATAGGCCCAAAAGTTTCATAGTTGATTGAAGTTGGCGCAGGGCGGGCAATTGGGCAAGCTCTGATCATCACATGCAAATTCGTATCATCGTCGCCGGAAAACCCGCGCTTGCCTATGCCAAGACGGGTGTGGACCAATATTTGAAACGCCTGGCGCGTTTCGGTGGGCACGAAATGGTGGTGATCAAGGCGGGCAGCAGAGATGAAGTTCCGACAAGATTGTTAGAAAAATCCCAATGTTGTTTTCGGGTCGCACTCGATGAGCGAGGGGAATGTCTGAGCACTCGGAAATTCGCAGATCGGCTCGACTCACTGGCCATGCGCGGCGATGTCAAAACCGTCGCATTTCTCATCGGAGCTGCTGATGGGCACAATGAGGACCTTCGCGACGCATGTGACATGGTCCTAACACTTTCACCTTTCACGCTCCAACACGAACTGGCGCTTCTGGTTTTGCTAGAACAACTCTATCGAGTGGCATCTCTGAAAAGCGGATCGCCTTACCACCGCGATTAAAAGGGGTATTAGCGCCGGTATTGATTTTGGGGCATCATTCCGAACTGACCTTGGCCTTGTCCTGCGACGGGGCTGTTCCATGGGATCTGACTGGTTTCACTGGCAGGACCCACAGGCTTATTCTCTTGAGAATCAGCACAACCGATCAGTCCGAAGCTAGAAATCATCGCCGTGAACAAAAGAATGAATTTGAGGGTCATGGTGGGAATATAAAACAGGCTCCTCAGCTTGCAAGCATACGGAGCCGAAGAGAAAAAAATTGCGGGTTTCAATTTCCGGTAGGGGTCGCCAGAATGACGCGATCACCTGGCTGAAGACGCACACCCGGAGCCAGACTTTCGAGATCAATCTCGGCGATCGTTTGGGTAGGCTCGATTGACGATGGACGAACGCGACCAATCTTACGACCATCCCGTTGCACTAACAAAGCGGTCTGAGGGGTAAAGCCTGAGTTTGAACCCGCGCCAATCACGAGGAATCCCCATTCCTGATTGACGGCCGTCACAACAGCTTCCATGGAATTACGGCTGATCCGGGCATTGCGCTCGATCCCACGGGTCACTAGGCGATCCGCTTCCGCGCGCTTGGATTCAATGTTTTTCTCGGCACCACTGACGAGAGTCTTCAGCTCGTCCAGTTTGGCTTGCTTATCTTTTTTGCTTTGTTCGATCTCCGCAATTTTCTCGCCGAGATTATCTAGCGTCACGCCGCCACCCAAAGTGGACATAATCGCATTAACCTCATCGAGGGCTTTTTCGAGCTGAGTGAACTCGGCGGTTTGCCCTTCGAGCGAGGTATCGAGTTTGGAAACTTCGTTCTTCAAAGTGGAGCCGGTCGCCTTGAGGGTTTCGATACTTTGGCTAACGAGTTCTTTTTTATCTTGGGATGCAACAAGAAGCGCTTTTTCATCCTTGATGTTTTTGTCAGCGGCTTCGGCCTTCGCGGTGACTTCTTTATTTGAGGCAATCGTGGTTAGACGATCCTTTTGAAGTTCATCGAATTTTCCGGAATGGGAGACGGAGAAAAAGGCAGCACCACCCGCAACAACGATGGCGATAACATAAACTATGGCTTTCATGGGATGTCCTGAAGGAAAAGGGTTTAGGAGAAATCGGGAAAATCAATTAGCAGCTGCAGGTTTGGAATCCTTTTGGCTGGGCGTGACGCGGTCGCCCACCATCAGTGTGACGTCTGGCACCATCGAATCGGGAACGATACTCGCGGAAGCGCTGTTGCTTTCTACGGCGGTGACGAGAAGTTTCGCAATCGTCTGGCCGTCCCTGACCACATCAAGAGTGGAGTTGGTGACAACACCGGCAGTGTTGCCCGAGGCGAGAGTGACAAAACCCCAGTTTGGATAGATTGAACGAATGCGAGTCTTCAGAGACGGGAGGGAGTCGCCTTTGCTGATGACGGCAAAGTTGGCCATACTAGCTTTGATCTGAGATTCAGTTTGGGCACCTTGGGCGGTTAGATTTGCGAGTTTCGCCTCAGTCGCCGTGATTGATTGACTGAGTTCCTCGAGCTCCCCGCTGGTCGCCTTCATCTTGGACGCGAGTTCCTTGATATCCCCGGTCTTCTCGGTTTTCTCGCGGATATCGTCGAGTTTCTGCTTGTTCGCAGCGAGCTTGGCAGTTTTTTCGTCGAAGTCCGCTTTTAGTTTTGCGTTAGATGCCTGCGCTGCCTCCTCGGCTTCGGTTAGCTTGGCAACTTCAGCATCCACCGCAGCGCGTTCGATTGGCAGAGCCACGAGTTTCGCTTCAGCGGCAGTAAGTCGTGCCTGGCTTTTGGTCAACAGAGCTTTCTGCTCTTTGGTCGTAGAAATTTCATTCTCATATGCTGCTTTATTTTTGGTGGCAATAAATGCCGCGAGTGCGAGAACAATTGCTGTGAGGATTCCGAAGACGTTTGCCATGGGTTTAAAAAATGAGAGCTTTGAATTCCGTGTAGGCAAAGAATAGGAAGTCTGAATTGGCCTCGGCAACTTCAAATTTCAAAGACTTTCATTCTTGAGTGCCCTTGGCTTTACAAAGCAGCTGCACGAGACCATCGCTTTCCCATCACCATGAAGTCCATTCTCCGCGTTTTTTCCTACTTGCGTCACTATCCAGGCCTCGCAACTGCACAGCTTTTCTGCGCAGTCGGGATGACTCTGGCCGTTTTTGTTTTCCCAAATGCGACCGGCCACGTGATTGATAAAATCATCCCTAATCCCGCACGGCACCATGAGTTTTCATTTTGGATTGTCGTCGCACTGTTGGGATTCCTCGCCAAAGACGGCCTGAACGCGGTCCGAATTTTCATCAATAACACGTTTGAGCAGAAGGTAATCTTCGATATCCGTTCGGATCTTTACGAAAAAATCCAGCGTTTGCCGCTCCAGTGGTTTGATACTAGGCGCACTGGAGACATCATGACGCGGGTGGTGGAGGATGTGACCAACATGGAGCGGGTGCTGATCGACGGAGTGGAACAGGGCTTGATCGCGGCGCTGCAAGTCGTGGGAATTGGCATCTTTTTGTTTTTTCTAAATCCTACGGTGGCAGCCTGGGCTACCCTGCCGGTGCCATTCCTCGCTCTGGGAGCATGGGTTTACTCGACTAAGGGCCGCGACCGCTACCGCAATCAAAGGGATGCCGCGTCCGACTTGAACGCCCTGCTTCACGACAATATTTCCGGTGTGAGGCAAATCAAAGCTTACGCGGCAGAAGCAGCCGAACACTCGCGCTTCAACAACTTTTCCGATGCGCTGCGGGTCGCCTCGCTTCGCATGATGAAATGGTGGGCGATCTACTCCCCGGGCATGTCGTTCCTGCGAATGACGGGCTACGTGCTGGTTCTCGCGTTCGGCGGCTCCGCAGTGATGAAGGGAACTCTAACCATCGGAGACTTTACGAGATTTCTGCTATTTCTCTCGCTTTTCTACGAGCCCATCGACCGCTTGAACTCGCTCAACCAAATGCTTCTATCAGGACGCGCGGCCGCAGACCGGGTCTTCGACATCTTAGACTCGCAAGAAGAAGCGAATGCCACGCACGGAGAAAATCTTCCTGATAAAATTGCGGGGCACGTGCACTTTGACGAAGTGTCATTTGCCTATCAGGACCAGCCGACACTTCACAGTGTCACCCTCGATGCGCTACCAGGCCAGACGATCGCGCTAGTCGGCTCGACGGGAGCGGGCAAGACCACAGTCCTCTCGCTATTGGCCCGATTTTACGAAAGCACCTCTGGCACCATCACCATCGACGGTGTGGATATTGGCGGCTTGGCAAAGGCCTCATTACGGGAGCACCTCGCCTACGTGACTCAGGAGCCATTTCTCTTTAATGGGACGGTGCGGGAAAACCTCCTGCTCGCTAAGCGTGACGCCTCAGACGCGGATCTCTGGCATGCCCTCGATGCCGCCCACGCGGATCACTTTGTGCGCGGGCTTCCAAAGCAGCTCGATACCAATGTCGGCGAGCGCGGCGTAAAACTATCAGGCGGGGAAAAACAACGATTGTCCATCGCACGTGCGCTGCTGAAAAACGCACCGATTCTTCTGCTAGACGAGGCAACCGCCTCCGTGGACTCCGAAACCGAGCGCCAAATCCAAGACGCGCTCGACTGCTTGATGGAAAACCGCACGGCCTTCGTGATCGCCCATCGGCTCTCGACCATTCAGAACGCGGACCGGATTTACGTTTTGGAAAAAGGCTGTGTCATCGAGCAAGGCACCCACACAACACTGTTAGCAGAAGGCGGAAAATATGCCGAGCTCTGTCAGAAATCTTTCCTCGCACAAGCCCCCTCAAGCCCCGCCTAGGATCTGACTGCCAAGCATCGACTGATAGGTGGGATCCGTTTCGCGCAGCGTCTCATGATTCCCATCCGCGACAATGCGGCCTTGTTGGAAAACCAACACGCGATCGGCGATGGTGATGGTGCTGAAGCGGTGAGCGATAATAAAGGTGGTCCTCCCTTTCACGAGGGCGGCGAGCGCTTGCTGCACCATCGCTTCACTCTCCGAATCGAGCGCGCTAGTTGCCTCGTCGAGAATTAAAATCGGGGCATCTTTGAGAAACGCGCGGGCAATCGCAATCCGCTGGCGCTGGCCACCTGATAGAAGGTCGCCACGCTCGCCCACCTCCGTTTGATACCCCTGCGGAAGGGTACGGATGAATTCATCCGCATGAGCGCGGCGGGCAGCTTCGATCACCTCCTCATCACTTGCATCGGCACGCCCGACCCTGATATTGGATGCGATGGTGCCAATGAAAAGCGAGGGCATCTGCGGAACCACGGCGATGGCATTCCGCAGATCTTTTTTCATGAAATCGCGGATGTTAGAGCCATCGAACGTGATTGCACCGGATTGGGGATCATAAAATCGAGGAATCAAATGAGCGAAAGTTGATTTTCCCGCGCCGCTGGGGCCCACGAGTGCGACGACTTGGCCGACTGGAATTTTAAGACTGATCTCCTTTAAAACCGGTTCTTCCCCATAGGCGAATGAGAGATTCTCAAAACGAATCGCCTCACGGGGCGCCGCGAACACCTTCGGCGAAACAGGATCAGGTAGCGTGTCCACTTCGTTAGAGATAAATTCTATCCGATCAATCGAAGCATCTGCTTGCTTCAACAGCGAGTGAACCGCGCCAAGCTTTTTGATCGGCTCGATCGCGAAGAAAAGCGCCATGCCTAAAGCGGTGAAATCAGATTGTGTCATTCCATATCGCACCCCGAGAAACAAGGCAACCGCGAACCCTGCCGCTGACACCACCTCGATCGTAGGAGAAATAGCTTGGCGGTATTTCACCACCTTCATGCCTAACTTAAACATTTCGTGAATCCGATTCCTAAATAGGGAAATTTGCATGTCCTCCAAATTGTAAGCGCGAATTTCCAGCGGTGCTTGTAAGCTTTCCGATAGCGCCGCCGTGAGATTGCCGCCCTTTTGTTGTAAGGATTTCGCACGCTTGGTGAGCTTGTTGCCCGCAGCCCGAATGACTAACACGCAGATCGGCACCACAATGATAGAGATCAGCACGATGAAGACGCTGTGATCTTTATAGGATAGATATGCCAGATAGCCTAACGCCCCCACTAACGTGACCGGTTGCTTGATTAAATCGCTGGAAACATTTGCGATCATTTGGCGCAAGATCGCGGTATCGCTCATGAGTCGGGCTAACAGATCACCCGATGAGTTTTTCTTGAAAAACGACAGTGGCAGTTTTTGAAGCTTAACGAACAAATCGATGCGAATGTCCTCCAGCACGCGCTGGCCCGCATACTGGATCAAATACGAGTTGGCATAATCCGCCACTGAGCGGATGAAGAAAATCACCGGGATCCAGAGGCAACTTACAAAAAGAAGCTTCTCATGCGAGACCTCACCTAACAGACTCCTCATCCACACTTCATACCACGAGTTGGCATGTCCTGGCTCGCGAAAAAGCAACGGAAAAACAACCTTCACCATCAGTGGAAGCCCCAAGCCCGTGGCGGCGGCCTGCATGACTCCCGCAAACACGCCCAGCGCGAACTGCCAACGCACAGGTCGCAAATATTTGTAATAAGAAAGATAACGCATTTCTGAAAGAAGAAGGTTCACCGCCCGAGCCTAATGCGGCAAGCGCGATTCTTTCACTGCCAATTCTCCGCAACCCCGCATGCGCTGTGGACATTCCCCCACGGGAATCCGGTTAATCTTCGCCACCGCCGGATTTCCGCCTTGTCGCCCGGCCCTGCGGTTGCTTGCCTCCCCCAGTCATGGCAGCGCCGCAAAATATCATCGCTCTGGTCTACGATTACGATCAGACACTCAGCCCGCGCTACATGCAGGATGACGTGCTTTTCCCCGAGTTTGGCATCGATCCCGCCCAGTTCTGGAAAAAGTGCAACGCCCTCGTCCACGACCAGAAATGGGATGGAGAGCTCGCCTACATGAAATGCCTGCTCGATTACCTCGGCATGGACAACGTCACCAACTCCCGACTCAGCCAGCTCGGTGCCGGTCTGCGCTTTTTCCCCGGCCTTCCTGAACTTTTCGAAGCCCTGCCAAAAGCCTCCCTCCGCCCGGAGCACGAGCTGGCCGGGATCAAGGTGGAGCACTACATTATTTCGTCCGGCCTCAAAGCGCTGCTAGATGGCTCACGCCTCCGCCCTTTCGTCAAAGCCATGTTCGGATGCGAATTCGGAGAAGACGCCGAGGGCCGCATCAGTTTCCCGAAGCGCGTCATTTCCCACACCACCAAGACCCAATACCTCTTCCGCATTAACAAAGGGATGCTTGGCTATGATCAAGACGTGAACGACCACATGCCTGCCGACCAGCGCCCCATTCCTTTTGAAAATATGGTCTATGTCGGCGATGGCCCCACCGACGTCCCCTGCTTCACCGTGATGAACCGAAACGGCGGCCAAGGCATTGCCGTTTACAATCCTGAAGACGCCACCGGTCGCTCGTTTAGGAAATGTTTCCAACTCTCCACCCACGCCGGGCGCGTTAAACACATCGCCCCCGCCGACTACCGCGAAGGTTCGCACCTGTGGCTGCTACTATCAGAAATGGTGACTGAAACTGCTGATCGCATCCTCCGCCGCCGCATCGAAGAGAGGGACAACGCCACCATCGCCGCACCGACATTCTAACTTTTTTCGGGGCGGAACATTTATCTCCCCCTTCCCTTTCTTACCGATGTCCGCCAAAGCCACTTGGAAAGTCAGCGCCGCCGTGATGGCGAGCCGCGTGTTAGGTCTCGCGCGTGAAATGATGTTCACCTCCATTTTCGGGGCCGGTGCAGCCTTGGATTGTTTCCAGCTCGCATTCCGAATTCCAAACCTCCTGCGAGACTTGTTCGCCGAGGGTGCGCTTTCACAGGCATTCGTGACGACGTTTTCAAAGCAACTGAAATCCGAAGGTGATGAGTCCGCTTGGGCGCTGGCGAATAAGATGATGACACTGGCCGCGGTCTTCATGAGCGTGGTGACTTTGATCGGTGTGTTTGCCGCACCTTGGATCGTGGATCTTCTAACTACTCTGGCACGGAGCGATAACAGCCGCCGGGTTTACAATCCGCAGGATCTCGCTCTCACCGTCACCATGGTGCGGGTCATGTATCCATTCATTTTGTTAGTTTCTCTCGCGGCCTTGGTCATGGGGATGCTCAACGCGAAAAACATTTTTGGAATGCCAGCGCTGTCCTCGTGTTTTTTCAATCTCGGCTCAATGATCGGTGGCGCAGGCATCGGATACTGGATGGATCCGACCTGGGGACCACGCAGCTTGATCGGATTTTCTATCGGAGTCGTGATCGGCGGCTTGGCTCAGTTAGTATGTCAGTTTCCGGCACTCCATCGTGTCGGTTACAGGTTTGCCGCGAATTTCCAATGGCGTGATCCGGGGGTGCGCCAAATCCTGCGGCTGATGGGGCCTGCGGTGATTTCGTCTTCGGTCGTGCAGATCAATGTCGTGGTAAACTCGATGTTCGCCGTCGGCGTGGGTGCGGGTGCTGTTAGCTGGTTGAACTGCGCGTTCCGCTTGATGCAGCTCCCGATAGGTATCTTCGGAGTGGCCGTCGCTACCGTGACCCTGCCCGCACTTTCACGCGCGGCCATCGGCGGAATATCAGCCGAATTCCGACCGACCCTCGCGAAGGGCTTACGACTGGTGGCCTTTCTTGTCCTACCTTCTACCATCGGTCTAGCAGTCTTGGCGCAGCCGATCATCAGCGTGATTTACGAACACGGAAAATTCAATGCCCTCCAACGCGTGGAAACCGCCTTGGCCTTGCGCGCTTATGGATATGGCTTGGTTTTTTACGCGGCGCTCAAGGTCTTGCAACCTGCGTTCTATGCCATCGATAAACGCTGGTTTCCGATGTTAGTGAGCTTTCTCGCGCTCGGCCTGAACCTCGGCTTCAATTACCTTTTTGTCTATGTCTTCGGCTGGGGTCACGAATCGCTCGCCTTGACCACGAGCATCACCGCATCGGTCAATTTCCTACTACTCTTTCTCGCGATGCGAAAGTTCGCGGGCGACCTTGGCACCGGAGAATTGTTAGTGATGTTAGCGAAATTATTAGCCGCCGGAGCCATGATGGCCGGAGTGTGCGTGCTCGCGAACCGCTATCTCTTTACCGATCTTGCGGGGATGAAATTCTTGCCGAAAATCACCCTCCTTGGCGGCACCATCGGCCTTGCGTCCGGAGTGTATTTCATTGTGGCCAAGCTGCTGCGCGTTTCGGAGGCGGACGAGGCGCTCGCAATGTTCACCCGCAAGCTACGGCGCTAACAGCTCTACTTCAGCTCGCGGCGGAGTTCCACAATTCCATCGCGGATCTCAAATGCGGAGCTGCGCACATGTTCCAAGGCCGCACGCTGGTCGGGATCGCGCTCCGCGTTTATCAGCTCTTGGCAGGCTCCCACCGCTTCGTTTAGCCAGTTCAGACAGCGTTTTAAAACAGCTAACACAAATCCGGTCTCGGGCTCGTAGCCGCCTCCCCGTTCATTGAGCGCACCGGCGAGTTTGCCACTGACCTGCAGGAGATTGGTGATCAACACATACGATGGAGTTCCCTGGCCGGCATCGCGCTGGATCACATCCATGGCACGCATGGCCAACTCTTGAGCCAGCGCTTGCAACGGGTGATTCTCCTCATCGCCATAAGGCTCTTCATCCGCCTCGCCGAAATCATCTTCAGTCACTTCCTCGTCGTCTAAATCTTCCTCGTCATGTTCCAGAAGTTGGTAGGCTTTGTCCTCCTCCGTGAAATCCTCCTCGCCCGCCTCATCGCGCTCGGCCAGCGCATCTAACAAACCATCCCAGCCCATCACGAACGCTTCCTTCTGTTCGCTATCAGAATCCTCCATGTATTTTTCCAACACCTCCTGATAGGCATCCGTTAGGCGATCCGATTCCTTCAAGCGCTCCTCCCATGCGAACTCATCCAGCTCCTCCGATGTTTCCGGTTCGGGCCCATCAGGATTGCGGCGGCGGATTACCTGCGCCATGAAATCCCGCATCGAGTTCAGATTTGCCAGTTTTTGCGCATCCTCCGCGTCTTCATCCATTTCCCACTCGTGCGGCGAAATCGTCATCTCGTAGCCGGCCGATTCAATCACCACCCGCCCGTTGATTTCGCTGAACCATTCGAGGTAAAGGGTATTCCGCCACTCATAAGGGATTTCACGATTATTTTCATAAAGTTCGTGAAACACCTCCTCACTTACCGTCGGCACCTTGTTTTTCCGGGAGGCCGTCATATCGCCGATGATTCCCGACTGGTCCACGTCCAGCGCATCCGAATCCTCCACAGCTTTCGGGTTGGGATTCTCAAACTGCAATCGCGTCCCGGCCAAGTCGCGCCAGCAATCCCCATCCAATGAAAGGATCAGCGGCTCGTCCCGCCCCGCCAGCCAAATGCGCCCGGTCGTGTGACCTTCGACGGTATTGTCAATTTCGCCATGCGCGACGGCTTCATCGATCCTCCATGCCATGGCGGCGAGTTTCCTCAATGCCGGGGCCACCCGTCAAGCCAGCGTCTTGCGGGGTCAGTAATGTTGTTTTCCCGGCAGTCGGGTATATTCGTCGGCCAATTCCAGCGCCTCCACCCTGCAAAGCTCCTCAGACCGGATCATCCGTTGCTCCAAAGGCAGGTTCATTTGCCGGTAAAATTCCGTGTCATCAAAACCGATCGCCGCTGCATCCTCGATACGGAAGCCGTAATAGATCCGCTCGATTCTTGCCCAATGGATCGCCCCTAGGCACATCGGGCACGGTTGCCCCGTCGAGTGAATCTCACATCCGGCGAGCGAAAATGTCCCTAGCTTGGCACACGCATCGCGGATCGCCGTGACCTCTCCGTGCGCCGTCGGATCGTTAGTTCCAATGACACGGTTCCATCCCTCGCCGACGATCACCCCGTCCCGGACTACCACGGCACCGAATGGCCCGCCAGCTCCCTGATTCATCCCCTGCCGCGCGAGTTCTATCGCCCGGTGCATGAAAATTTCACGGTTTCTCATCGGCAATGATCATCCTCTATCACCAAAATTTCCGCGAATTAAAAATAATTTCGCCGAAAATCCCTTATTCTATAAGGAAAAAATTAGGACTTCTGAATAGATCACTGGCCATCACAGAAAAAATCGCCTCATTATTCCCGGAACCTTGATTACCAATCATGCCGTCTAATATTGAGAATTCTCCCGATGCCAAAACCCGCAAACAATCCGCAGAAGCGGTCAACCGGGCCATGGCCCGTTTTCCACTCATCATCGAGCTCCTAGCCGAGCTGAGCAAAGCGCAGATCCCCTACCCTGGCGATGATGACCTGCGCCACGGCTGCCATCGCACCCTCACCACCATGCTGGCAGAGCTTGCCAAGATCCATCCGGCCCCTCCTGGTAAATCTTCAAAAACAGAGGAAATCATCCATGGCTGGCTCAAGGGTGATGAAGTAGTCCGTCTCGTCGAAGCTGACAAACTCCAGCGCATCCAACAATTCATCGAACGAATTCTCGGCCCCACAGCTAACTGATTGCTTCCTCATCGTTCAGGATGCAGGCAGAGAAGTCCCAATAGAATAATACCACGCGAGTTGTTAGCGACCTATTCGAGGAAATGGATCCGTGATTGGTTTAATTTACCCTCTTCCCTCCAGAGAAAGGGGTTGTAAGCTGAGCTGATCTGTTATGAAAAAACTTCACAAAGACGATGTTGAGCGCCTCAGCCATGGGCTGTCCACGCGGTCAAAAATTGGCAACCGTTCTATCGGTCACCGCCTGACGCAGAAAGAACGGATCTTACTCGCCTCGGCAAAACGGCAAGGATTTTTGAAACTCCCTGTCGTGGATTTACGCTCTAACGTGACGCGAATCTACCAGCTTTGGTGCCAATCCGAAGGGCGCCCTTTTATCGTGAAACGAGAATGTTCTTCAGAGTGATGGATGCCGATCCTGCACTTTATGCAACCAAAACGGTTGCGGCTAGAAATTTATCCAACTTCAGCCTGAGCAATCATTACCAAGCCAGAAGTTTTCGCTCGCTTCAGGACGACTCAATGACGCTAAGTTACTAGGAAATGATTATAGGGATTCCACGAGAAATTAAGGCACAGGAAAGCCGGGTGAGCATGATTCCCGGATGTGTGATGGATCTAACGAAACGCGGGCACCACGTTCTCGTGCAGTGCGGCGCGGGCGAAGGCGCGAGCTACGGCGACTCCCTCTATCAAGCTGCTGGCGCGGAGATCGTGAATACCGCAGAAGAATTGTTCGACCGCGCGAACATGATCGTGAAGGTAAAAGAACCACAGCCAGCGGAAATCGCCATGCTGCGGCCTGATCACGTGCTCTTCACCTATCTCCATCTCGCCGCAAGCAGGCCATTAACGGATGGACTACTTGCTTCCGGCTGCACCGCGATCGCCTATGAGACGATCGAAGTAAATCATCGGCTACCCTTGTTAGAGCCGATGAGTGAGATCGCAGGGCGTATGTCATCGATCGTGGGTTCCTATCACCTCGCGAAACATCGCGGCGGACGGGGAATTTTGTTAGGCGGTGTCCCCGGTGTCGCTCCAGGTCGCGTGGTCGTCCTCGGTGGTGGGACCGCTGGCGTGAATGCCGCGCGGGTTGCAACCGGAATCGGCGCGGATGTCACGATCCTCGAGGTTGATTTCGAACGCATGCGTTTCCTCGACATTACTATGGACGGAGCGCACACCGTTTTTTCGAATGAAGCGAACCTCGCAGAAATGCTGCCGCGAGTGGACCTTGTCATCGGTGCCGTGCTTGTTCCCGGTGCCCGCGCGCCAAAGCTCCTCAATCGCGAGCTGTTGCGCCTGATGCCCCAGGGCAGCGTGTTCGTGGACATCGCCGTCGATCAAGGCGGCTGCTCGGAGACTTCACGCCCGACCACCCACGACAATCCCACCTATGAGGAAGAAGGCGTGCTTCATTACTGCGTTGCTAACATGCCTGGGGCCTACTCCCGCACCGCCACTCAAGCACTGAACAACGTCACCCATCCTTGGACCGTCCTCATTGCCGAGCTAGGCTTGCAAGCCGCCTGCAAAATCCGCCCAGATCTTCTCAAAGGAATCAACACCGCCGGAGGAAAGCTGACTTGTAAACCCGTCGCTGCCGCCCACGAGTTGTTATACACCGATCCGGTCACGGCGATTGAGTGAATCATGACACCTTCCCATCAATCCTAACACTAATATCGTCACTGTTTGTCTGGGATCTTGTAATGTTAGGCGTTACTTAATTGCCTCCCAGGAGCCTCGTTCTGCGGGAATTCCAGATTGACCGACTGGTCGGTGAGCAGGGTAAAACCCGACCCGGAATTACGGATTTTGACGACCTCGTTCATGAACCACTTGACAGAGTTTTCTCGTTGGCGAGCCAAGCGGCAAATCTTGAATTGGGGAAATTTTTAGGGGTTAGAGATGGCCCAAGGAGCAGGGAGCAGCCCGGCCGGCGCGTTTCAGAACATCTAGAACAATCATGGCGGACGTCGGCATGACCAAGAAGACTCTGGACTATTCGGATATCGGTGCCGGATTCGAGCAAGTGCGTGGCGAAAGAATGGCGCAAGGTCACATCTTGCCAGACGATGAACTGACGTGGTGACAGGTGATCCCCGCTACCACCGCCGCACCCGGTGGATTCACTTTGACTTCGCCAAATACTTCGTGGGATCCTTCTCGAACTTCGGCACGCAGTTTTTGCAACAGAACTTCAGGGCCTTACCCTGATAGATATATTCCACGGGTTTGCCCATTTCGCCCAAGGTTTCGCCGGAGACGATGCACTTTTCTGCAGGTGCGGCTGTTTGAATCGCTTCGGTTTTCGCTGATTTGCAGGATGCGAGAAATAGAGTTGCGATGGATGCCGTGATGATCGTGGTTTTCATATCGTAGGGGATGTTAGTTTTGATGGAGAGAGGAATGAAGAGTGCCGTTTTTAAACTCCCGGCCACGAAGCCAGAGGAAAATAACTGGGGTGACAATGAGGATGTGGAGCAGGCTGGAAATCATCCCCCCGATGACGGGCGTAGCTAACGGCTTCATGATTTCCGCGCCTTGGCGGTGGCTCCACATGATCGGCAGAAGGCTGCAAACAATGGTGGCCACGGTCATCACCTTCGGGCGGAGGCGGAGGCGGGCACCGTCTTTGACAGCTTGAACGAGATCTTCGTAGGTGAACGCCGCGCCCTTTTCGAGCAATCTGGCTTTCACGGTTTCTTCCAGATAGACGACCATCACCACACCGGTTTGCACGGCGGTGCCAAAGAGCGCGATGTAGCCGACCCAGACGGCACCATTAAAATTGTAGCCTAGCAGCTTTTGCAGCAGCACACCCCCACTCAGCGCGAAGGGCACTGCAAGCATGACGTGAGCCGCTTCTAAGGCACTATGATAGACAAAATAAAGCAGCACAAAAATGACTAACAAAACGATGGGAAAAACGACTTCCATCGTTTTCACAAAGCGCCGTTGATTTTCAAATTCGCCGGTCATCTTGTAAGTCATGCCTTCCCAGTTGACGGTCTTGAGTTTCTGTTCGACGTCCTGCACGAAGCCCCCGAGGTCGCGGTCCTGGACGTTCGCTTGCACGTAGGAGCGCAACAGCCCGTTTTCCGATGCGATTTCGTTAGCACCGATTTCGCGGGTGATTTTCGCAACCATGCCGAGTGGGATGTAAGGAACCATTTGGCGATTTGGGCCGTCGGCAGAATTCATGCCGGGCTTCGCAGCAATGAGAATGCGACCTAACTCCTCAATATCATCACGCTCACTGCGTTGAACGCGGATTTGGATTGGGAAACGCTCGCGCCCTTCGATGGTGGTGCTAACATTTTTTCCGCCGATGGAAATTTCCACCGCATCGAGCACGTCTTTCGCGCTGAGGCCGTAACGAGCCATCGCGTCGCGATCCACCTTGATATTCAGATAGGGTTTCCCTTGCACCCGTGAGGCAGAAACTCCAGCCGCTCCGGGGATGCCGTTCACGATTTTTTCAATCTCGAAGGCCTTGCGCTGGATTTGGTCGAGATTGTTGCCATAAATCTTGATGCCCACTTGTGCGCGGATGCCGGTGTAAAGCATGAGAATGCGGTTTTCGATCGGTTGGAGAAACGCGGGGACATATCCGGGGACTTGCTTCATTTTTTCCGTTAGCTCGGCCTTGAGTTTCTCGATGTTCATTCCTTCACGCCATACAGGGTTACGTTTGACACTGAATTTCCCATCGGGGATATATTCGGGCTTGAGCATAATGGTTGTTTCTAACATTTCTGTGGGTGCCGGGTCGGTGGCGGTTTCAAAACGACCGAGCTTGCCTGCGACACTGGCGATTTCAGGAACCTTACTCATGACCTCGTCCTGCCAAGACATCACACGTTGGATTTCCTTCAAGCCAGTTTTTGGCATCATCACTGGCATATATAACAGACTTCCTTCATTGAGCGGTGGCATGAATTCCTTGCCAAAGCCGGCCACAAGATCAGCAGTCCCGGTGAAGCCACTGTCACGGATCTTCTTCACCGCTTCACGCGGCAGACCAAAGGCGATGAGAAGGGAAATGCTGAGAATGATCATCGCCATGGCGACGATCGTCTTCCGATGATTAAGCGCCCAATCCAGTGCAGGCTGATAGATACTCAGCAGGAATTTCATCACGATGTTCCTGTCCTCCGAATGGAACGGTCCCCGCACGAGCACTGAGCAAAGCACCGGCACGAGCGTGACAGCGAGCAGCGTGGAGCCGATCATCGCGAAGGTCTTGGTGAAGGCGAGTGGATGAAAGAGTTTCCCTTCCTGGCCGGTTAGAGCAAACACCGGCACAAAGGCGAGGATAATAATGGCCATCGCGAAAAAGATCGGTCGGCCCACTTGTTTGCAGGCGGCGAGCGTGACATTCCATGTTTCCATCTGCGTGAGGCTGCTGCCTTTTTCATCCTCCGCTCTTTCACAATGTCGGAGCACGTTTTCTGTCACGACGATGGCGGCATCCACTAACACCCCGATAGCAATCGCGATTCCTGTTAGCGACATGATATTGCTGGTGATGCCGAACTGCTTCATGAGCAAAAATGAAACCAAGATCGAGATCGGCAGCGGCAGCGTGACAATGAGGATGCTACGGAAGTGCCAGAGGAAAATAATATGGGCGAGCGTGACGAGGATGATTTCCTCAATGAGCGCGTGCTTGAGTGTGTCGATGGTGTGATCGATCAATTCGCTGCGATCATAAAATGGGCGGATCGTCACCCCGGGCGGCAGACTGGCGGTGATCTGCGCAATTTTTTCCTTCACCCGCTCAATGACGGCTTTGGCGTTTTCCCCGGTCCGCATGACCACGGTGCCGCCGACGGCTTCGTGACCGTTGAAATCGAGAGCCCCGCGCCGGAAATCGCCGCCGATTTGGATGTTAGCGATGTCTTTTAGATAGATGGGGGTGCCATTCACCGCTTTCACGGTGACGCGTTCGAGATCCTCGGTGCTGGTCACAAGACCCACTCCGCGCAGGACAAACTCCACACCATTTTCTTCGATGGTTTTCCCACCGACATTGAGATTGGCATCCTGCACGGCAGTCGCCACCTCCATCATCGTGACATTTGCCGCGCGCATTTTTGCAGAGGAAAGTTCAATCTGATACTGCTTCACAAAGCCCCCGATACTCGCGACTTCAGCCACGCCCTGCACGCTGGCGAGCTGATAGCGAATGTGCCAGTCCTGTAATGAACGGAGCTCGGCAAGGTTGTAGCCCCCGTCGGTGGCTTTCGTCGGATCCACATCGAGATAATATTGATAGACCCAACCAAGACCGGAAGCATCAGGACCTAACTGCGGTGTGACACCTTGCGGCATTGCCTTTTGCAAAAAATTCAAGCGCTCTAACACCCGCGCACGGGCGAAGTAGAGATCGATGTTATCCTCAAAAATAATCGTCAGCAGCGAAAAGCCAAACATTGAAGTCGCGCGCACTTCTTTCACTCCTGCGAGTCCTTGCAATCCGGTAGAAAGCGGGAATGTGACCTGGTCCTCCACCTCCTGCGGGCTGCGACCCATCCACTCGCCATAGACCTGCACTTGGTTTTCCGTGAGATCCGGGATGGCATCCACCGGCGTCTGATAGAGGGCATGAATTCCGAGTGCCACCAGCAGCAAGGTGCCGCAGGCAACGATGAATCGATTCTTCAATGCCCATTCGATGATGTTTTCAATCATATGAAATTGATCTGTTACTTAATCTCCTTACCACAGTCCGGCATTGCGACACCGAAAAATGGATTCCCCCCCGGCCTACCGCCGATTTGGATCCATCGGCCCTTTTTCGCGGCCCCGGGAATCGCCTGATCCACCATGGGGCATTCCCAAAGCTGGAATTCAGGAACTCCGGCAGCGGTCCGCATCGGTTGGAGCACGGTGGATACTGCCATTGAAAATTTGTAAAACGCCTTCCGCGCCTTGGCAAGGTCATCAAATCCATGGAAATGCCGGGCGTCCTTGAGTTCCTGAATGCCCGCGCGCTGACCTAACAAATCCGCGAGTTCTGCAGTTTTCATCATTACCGGTTCAGTGGCCTTGTTAAACGCAGCAAGATCGTCTGCGGCAAGTGTGGCAGCCATAGCATCCACGATTTTTGTGAATTCGCCGATCACTTTCTGCTGGGGTTCGGTGAGTGTCGCCTCGGCCATCACAGGCGCTGCATCTGGCATGAATGAACGATTCAATTCGGCTTGGCCATCGAGCAGCAAGTTCCCATTGGTGACCACTAAATCACCTTCGGAGATTCCTGATAGAATCTCTACAAATAGATCTCCACGCCGCCCGATTTTCACGGCCTTTTGATTATAAGCACCGTCACCCTGATCCACATAAACGACCGCTTGGGCTCCGGTTTGAATCACCGCGGCTCTGGGGACTGTTAGAATAACGGGCGTTTTCACTTCCACCGCGCCGTCCGCATAAAGGCGGTGAAGTAACTCCCGCTTGCCATCGACAAGGGGATTCGCCAGCTCCACACGGATTTTGGTAGAGCGGGTGGTTTCATCAAAGTTTGGATCGATGAAGGCAACTTTCCCGACAAAGGTTTTATTAGGCTTCGAGGGTGTGGTAATGGTAACTGCTTGGCCCACCTCAATCCATGGCATATCCTGTTCATAAGCAGGAAACATAAACCACATGATAGAAAAATCGGCGATTTCAAAGAGCTTTTGTCCAGTCGTCACGTATTGACCCTCATAAACTTCATGCTCTACCACTGTCCCGGTCTGGGGCGCGAGTATTTGCGAGTTGAGCGCACCCGGACTCTTGCTAGATAGTTCGGAGATTTGCCCGGTAGTTAGACCCATCTGCTGAAGTCGCAAACCCGTGTTTTCCTTTACTTCCCCGTTGAGCAGTCGATATTCACGTTCTGCTTGTAATAAGTTAGGGCTGTAAATAACCGCTATGGGCTCCCCCTCCACGACCTCTGCTCCTACATGATTGTAGTATAGCTTGTCAATGCGCCCATCGACATAGGCACTGATGATGCGATGTCGGTGTTGATCATCATCAATCGTCCCCGCGACTTTCAGGGTCTTGGTGAGCAGTTGCGTTTTCGCCACCACCGTTTGCACGTGCATGACCTGGATTTGATTCTGGGTGAGCGGGATGATTGAGTCACCCCCCTTTGAATCGAAACTTTTTTTCTCCTCATAAATAGGCGTGAGTTCCATCCCGCAGATGGTGCAGCGGCCGGGTTTGTCGCTTTTAATCCATGGATGCATGGGGCTCTGATAGAACAGCGGCTTTCGTTCTGTTGAAACATGGGGTGCAATCGTGCCGGGATTCATCCGGCTCTTGTAAATCCAGGTGCCGGTGGTTGCGATGGCGGCCGTTAGCAAAATGGTGATAAGTGTTTTCATCATTCAAAAATCAGTTAGCGTGAGGGACGAGTAAGTTAAGTTCTTCAAGCGCCGCCTGCTCCATGGCAATAAAGCGGCGTTGTTCAAGGCGGATAGAAAATAGCATTTTTTGGGATTCCAGTAGATCGGTGAGAGGTGATTTCGAGCTGATCCACGATGCCTCAATGGTCTGAGTGGCTTGCAACGTGCGGGCGTAAACTTCACCGGAATAGGAGTTCGCTTGGGCGGCGGCATTGGCCGCCTCTGCAACGACGGATAGAACGCTGTCAGCGATCTCGCGGCGCAGGGTCTCGATATCTGCGATGGCGGACTTTTCACGGAGGCGTGCGGCGTCGGTCCGAGCGGTATAGGATGAGTCATTCAGCCAGGGCAGTGTCATTTTTACTCCCATCGTCGTGCTGCGAAAATCGCTGCCGGAGTAGGTAGCGGTTTCCACTCCTACGGAAACTTCTGGGTGGCCCTCGCGTTCCGTAATACGCGTTTCCGCCTTGGCGGCAGACGCGGTTTCCTTCATCGCGCGGACCTTGGGGTTAGCGTTAGGGATTCGGGCGATTTCGGAAGCCGCAACGGGGACAGGGAGTGGCGATGTGGGTAATTTCAGAACGGGCCATGACGATTCTAATGAGCGGCCGAGGCTGAGATTGAGCTTATTGGCGATACTTGCGCGGGTGCGCTTCCCTGCTTCGAAGACCTGAGTTTCGCGGGCCAGTTCGCTTTCCAAGCGCAGGGCTTCGACGCTGGATGAGTCGGGATTCGCGGCACGTTGGCGTGCGTTTTCCGTTATGGTGCGGAGCCATTGGAGCCGGGATGCCTGGAGCGCGATCACCTCATCTGTTAGAGCAAGTTCAATGGCGTTCTTCGCAGCTAAGACACCGACTTGAAGCGACGAGGAACGCGAGGTTTCGACCTCGACACGACGTGCGGCTTCCGCTTTTTCACGGGTGGCAGCGAAGAGACCGGGCTTAGGAAAAGTTTGCTCGAAGCCGAAAATGATATCGCCATCATCACGACGTTTTGCGCCTTCAGCACCCATAAACGAAAGCCCTACCACGGGATCCTTCCACAACCGGACGGCACGAACGTCCTGCGCGGCGGCATTCGCACGGAGTTTCGCGGCTGCGGCTGCTGGATGAGATTGCGCGGCCTCGGCTCGCAGGGCAGAAAGCAGCTTTTGATCTAACATTTTAGCTTCTTGCGCCTGCAGGAGGCTTCTGGCGACGATGAGCCAAATGATAATAGGGATAGAAATTTTCATAAGTCACTTGAGTTGCTGGATTGAATATGCCAGCGCCCGGATAAATGGGCACAATACGCCTGTCAGGGCGCAGACTCAGATGACAAAGCTACAAAAGGCCACGGAAAGCGGCACTCCTAAAAATCCAAAGGTGGACTCGGGAAAACGAACGATGCCGGGCTTGGCATTGGAGGAGTCGGGAAGGAAAAACAGCGTAATGAAGTCCAGCTCGCGGGCTTTCGGTGCATTCAGCTTCAGGTCCACTGATACAGGGATCGCCGGCGCTGGTGTTGGCGCTTGCTGGCTGTTATTCGCGCAAGGGCAGGAAACTTTTCCCTCGCAGCAAGTGTGAACCCGGGCTGCAACAGTCGGACACGATTGCTCAGAATCCGCAGCTACACATGGCTGGATTTGGGAAAGCTGGATCACCAGTCCCAAAAACAAGCCAACAGTGAACTTTAATAACGCCACGCACATGAGAGTAAATGTATCCCGTGGATATTCCAATCTTCTTTTCCTAAAAAACTCTTCCCGGTGCTGTGTGCGTAACACTAGGCAAAACGGGCACCCCCCTTTTGAAAGCGGGGTGCCCCAGATTTTATCGAACGGCAGCTGATAGAAATCAAAACATATAACCGACACTCATTTTCCAAAGAACAGGAGCGACGAGCTGGTTTCCGTTCACATGTTGATATAACGGAAGTTCGGCATCCAAATAGAACTTCACCGGAGCAAAGTGAAACTCGATCCCCGGCGAAACCAGCACCCGCTCATATCCAGTATCCTCATGGCTCGATGCCGACCCGCTATCACGCCCGCGAGCGGAGCCTATGACCTGCAAAACCGGAGATATCTTAGCCGAGCCGATTGAAAGGCCTTCATAATAAACCCCGGCGGCGACATCTGCTTCTGGGCCTGGCAAATAGTGATCCTGGGTGATCATGGGAGCGTCTACTTGGGCCTGGGCAAACCACTTCCAACGCGGCTCCACCGAAAAGCTGCCGCGCATGAATCCACCTAGCAGCAAGTCCGTGCTGCCAGAGCCGATCTGTGTGTCCCTATCAATTTCTCCCTTCGCTTCCGTGTGCTTGAAATCGCCGGTGGGCAGCTTAACGCCGAAGGTAAGGCCGCTAGACATATCTTCGGAAAAACCGCTGTAAATTCCGCGGAGCCTAAGGTCTCCAAGACCCGACCAATGAAGCGAAGCGGCATTCTTATCGGTGTCAAAAGTCCGTAACAGATAGGGAACTTCGATTTGCGCACCCCATCGGCGATTGAACATCGACTGAAGACCGAAGGTGTAGGATTGCGTTGCGATTTTCTTGTCATCGTTGTCCGCCGAGTGTGCGGAGGATGCGCCACTCCAGTTGTCATTCTGGTTTTGGTAGTCGTATTCCACATAAGCCACCATGCCGCTTCCGGATGGAAACATCGAGCTGGTGCCCACATCGAAAACACCGCAGCCGCAGGCACAAGCGTGGGTGGATTCCGTGGTCACTGCTCCGGCCAGCAGGCCGAAACCAATTTTGATCATATTGAATTTCATAATAGTTAGAGAGCTGAGTTATTAAAATGAATGGTTGTGATTTAAACAGATTGTATAACAGTTTCAGACGAAAATTGCTCACGCCGCATGTGCTTTCAAAGCATACCCCCGCATGAGGGACGGTAGGAATAAGGGAGGATACAAACCGGAATCAAGCACCGGCACGCAGCCGTGCGCCTTGCGGTTTAAAATCCTCCGTGTCCGCCGCGTGTAATCGCAGACGAAGCAAGCCGTTCGTGATCAGGCCGGCACTTGCGGCGGCGGCGTGGGCGGCGACGCAGACACCATCCCGTTAGAGCAGAAGATCCCAGGGAACACCACCGGAGTCAGCACACGGGAACGCGGAAAAACTAACTGGACCTCGCAGGTTGCAATCATTTCCTTAAGCTGCTTGGCGGAGAGACTGGTGGAAAATGGAACCCGCGGTTCTTTCCCATCGTGTTCCGCCTTAAGGGCTGCGGTGATCTTGCAGCAGAGCGCACAGGGCTTTTCCCCACTGAAGGTCTCCTTGGCAGCTTTGATAATCCCATCATCCTGCGAGTAGGAGACGAGCATTCCCGCCCACGCATAGATCTGCATCATCGAATACGGACCGCCTACTAATTGAAGGCAACCGAGGAAAACGATCAGGATTTGAAAATGCTTCTTCACGATGTGTAGAGCCGCCTTTGAAGCGCAATGGAGAAAATGAAATAGGCGTAGCTTGAGGCACGCACAAGCCAAATCACCTCTGGTCATGACGCTCGGCCCATCAATCGGCAGTTGAAATTTCAAAGTCAGCTCCTTACCTTCCTTCTCATCATTCACACGAATTTAAGCTGAGATGATTACCCCCAAAAATCGCAATACATGGCTCGCTCCCTGCATTCTTCTGCTTTTCGCCCTTCAATCAACGGCGGATGCACACAGCGGGACTGGTAGCGCGGGCGGTTTCGTGTCTGGTTTCATGCACCCGCTAACAGGTCTTGATCATATCGTGGCCATGGTCGGAGTAGGGTTATGGGGAGCATTCCTCGGCGGGCGCGCAATGTGGATGCTCCCGGTGGTTTTCCCGGTGGTGATGGCCTTCGGCGGCGCAATGGGGGTATTAGAAATGCCGCTACCGGGTGTGGAAATCGGCATCGCTCTATCAGGCATCGTGCTCGGGGCAATGGTGGCATTTGCGGCGAAACCACCCTTGTGGGTCGCGGGGATAATTGTTGGAATTTTCGCGATTTTTCACGGGCACGCCCATGGGACCGAGCTACCGGAGTCTGCCAATGCGATGACCTTCGCTATCGGGTTTGTATTGTCCACCGGCCTACTGCATCTCAGCGGGATCGCCTTCGGATTGTTAGTGAAATGGCCGTGGGGCCGTATCGCGGTGCGAGCGGGGGGAGTGCTAATTTCCCTTATCGGCTTCGGATTCCTGTTTAAATTCCTATGAACCGTGTCCTCCGCCAACGCTATCGTGTGAGACCCTCCCTGATTTTTTTTCTAACATTTATTTTACAGTCGGTCGCCCATGCGCATCTGACGGTGGAAGGTATAGGTGAGGTGGGCAGCGGTGTGCTGCACCCGTTGATGACGCCGGTGCATGTGCTGATTCTGCTAGCGCTTGGCCTGATGCTTGGGCAGCGCGTGCCGTTTGACCTCAAAACTCCGTTGCAGATCCTAGCACCTGCGTCCGCCATCGCGCTGCTCGCTACCACCACGGGAAAAATCAACGGAGTCTATCCCCCCATTCTGATCGGACTCGCCATGGGCATCGCCATTCTCGTGGCGCTGGAAGTTAAAATATGCTCGATGGTCTGCAGGCTGATCTGCGCAATTGCAGCCATCGGCATTGGGCTAGATTCAGGGTTAGAAATGGGAACTGCCCTCATGGTTGGCAAGACATTGGCAGGAACTTGGATCAGTATCAACATTGCTACTTCATATACTGCGATTTGCGCCTCGCACGGTGCGGAAAAGCCCTGGGCAAAAATCGGCACCCGCGTGATCGGCTCATGGATCATCGCCATCTCGCTGTTAGTTCTGGCGTTTTCCCTACGCAAAACCTCATGAGCTACAAACTGGAAAATCCCGGCGACCCGCTGAACGGTCGCCGAGATTTTCGCCTGTTTTCAATCGAGTCCGGGTTATGGCAGTACGGAACAATTGAATTATTTCGTCATAAAACGCGGCGTCCTTGAATCAGCCTGATAAGGATGACAATAACGGCGATCACGAGTAGAATATGGATGAATCCACCCAAAGTAGTACTTGTAACAAGTCCCAAGGCCCAGAGGACGATGAGGATAATAGCAATGGTCATTAACATAATTTTGTTTATTTCAGTTGGAATTAATTTGCCTTCCGGCGGAGAAACACTTCATCAGTAAGCCGATTTATCGTGAAGCATGTTCAATGTGGTCACCGACTTTCTCGACGTCGTGCCCGAAACCATGGACCGTGCCACAACCGCTGCTAAAAAGTGCCGTTAATGCGGAGGCCAGAACGAGAACCGCTAGACGTTTTGTAGATGTTTTCATAATAATTTTTGCTCAGTTAATATTTTCAGGTAAGACCGCCTTAATGTTCACTTATTGAGTTACCTCGCAAGTGCGAACCCTTACTACTTGATAATATTTTATTTATGTTATTTTTCACAGTCCTTGAAAAATAAAAAATAGCCATGATTCTGACTTGTACCTATGGGGTGAAACCCTACCATTACTAAATAACGAAAATTGTTCAGCTTGGTCCGCATCGTAGGAAAAATGAATTGGCTTTGAGCATGGGTGAGAATAGCCTCATGCCGTGACAACCACTTCTAATCAAACTCCCCAGACACCCGAGGTCAGTGACGAAGATCGTCAAACGTTGAAAACTACGGTCCGCCAGTTTTTGCTGATTTCAAAAGCGTTTTTCGCCTCCGAGCGCCGACATAAGGCGCGTGGATTCCTGACCGCCCTTCTCTTGCTAGCGCTGGCTGTTGGTGGAATCCAGGTTTTAATGAGTTACGCGGGGCGTGACTTCATGACGGCTATCACCCGTAAAAACGTTACGACTTATTGGACGGCATTCGGATGGTATTTGGGGAGCTTCGCACTCGCGGTTCCCATCGGTGTTTATTACCGTTGGGTCGAAGAAAGACTCGCTTTACTTTGGCGTGAATGGATGACCCAGCATTTCGTGAAACGCTACTTTAACAATCGCGCGTATTTCCGTCTGCTCGGATCAGATAGTGTGGACAACCCCGACCAACGAATCAGTGAAGATATCAAAAACTTTACGGTTAGCTCTTTATCGTTTCTGTTAATTCTTTTAAACTCGATCGTCACCTTGGTTGCATTCATCGGTGTGTTATGGGCAGTTTCCGGGATGCTCGTGGTCATCCTCGTGGCGTATGCTCTCACTGGAACCGTCATTAGTATCGTAATAGGTCGTAAGCTGGTGCGCTTGCATTTCCATCAATACGAAAAGGAGGCGGATTTCCGTTACAGCCTTGTCAGAGTAAGAGACAACGCTGAGTCCATTGCGTTCTATCGTGGGGAAAAGCGCGAACATCTGGACCTTTTTAATCGGCTCACCGCCGCCGTTGGAAACATGCGCATGATCATCATCTGCAATCGAAACCTCGCGTTTTTCTCGAACAGTTACAACTATGTGGCATTGGTCCTTCCGGTGCTCGTGGTTGCTCCCATTTATATGCGCGGCCAAGTGGAATTCGGCGTTGTTACCCAAGCAGCCGGCGCCTTTGCGGCAGTGTTGGCGGCATTTTCGCTCATCATTACGCAGTTCGGCGGGCTGAGCTCCTATCTAGCAGGTGTCCAACGTCTGGGAACCTTATGGGATCAGTTAGACGAGCATGATGCGGAGGATGCACGGATCGCCGATGAGGCCACAAAGGCACCGGAAGAGAATAGCCACATTGTAAAACTCGACAAGCTCACGATCTGCACTCCTGGCAAAATGAAAACGCTGGTGGAGGAGTTGTCCTTTGAATTGCACGCTGGGCAAAGCCTGATCATCATGGGCGCCAGCGGAACGGGAAAAAGCTCGGTTCTTAGAACCATTGCCGGACTATGGCCAGGGGCCTGTGGCGACCTTGAACGTCCAGCGTTTGATCAGCTTATGTTTCTCCCCCAGCGCCCTTACATGGTAGCGGGCAGTCTGCGTGACCAATTGCTTTATCCCTATCCGGACCGCGGCGCAAGCGATGATGAAATCCGCACAGTGGTCACGAATGTCAATCTAACTGATGTTTTTACCCGGGTAGAGGATGACTTGGATCGGATTGTTGACTGGGGCAACATCCTGTCCCTCGGCGAGCAGCAGCGGATCGCATTCGCGCGTCTGTTTCTTCGTAAACCCAAGTTCGCATTTTTGGATGAAGCCACCAGTGCACTCGATGAAAGCAACCAAAGCGACTTGTATCTTCAAATCAAAGAGTCGCAGATTGGTTATATCAGTGTCGGCCATCGAACTACTTTGATTGAATTTCACGACCGCCTTCTCACACTTGACCGGTCCGGCTCGTGGAAAATCGAAAACACAAGGGGCGCAGATGACAAACAACAACCCGGCTAACATCAGATTGTGTTGTGAGGAGGTATATCCTTTCGTAGAGAAATTAGGAATCAGTAGAGTGTTCGATTTCCTCCTGGGAGACTTGCCGGAGAAGATCGTAGAATGTCGCTTGCCGCGGCTCTTCTACCCACTTTTGTTAGGTAACTTTTATCTACAACTTCGGATAACAATTTTCTCGCGTGACTGAACGATGTATCACTAAGTAGAGCCTGTCCCAAAAATCCGTTTTTCTAAGAACGTTCATAGAGTGTGTTCAAACGATTATTTTTAAAAATGAGGATTGATGCATTATCGGGATTGCGATGTGCACTCCACTCGGTTTTGAGTCAATGACCTTCGATTTTAGAGCTTCGTGGACACGGGCTTCCCGGATCGTCTGGATTTAATCCCCGTTTGAACTTTTTCGACTGCCTGATGATCAGGCGGCCCGGGAGCGTGGTATCCCGATCTTTTGTTCCTGATCCTCTCTGCGCTTTTTCTCTGCCTCCGCCATGCGCGCAACAACCCAGAGGTTGTGCGTGAGAGCCGCCCAGCCTATCGCCAGCTGCCGATGCTCGAAGCCTTTGGCTAACAGACGACGTCCGAGGAAGACATTTTTGAAAATACCGATGCGGCCTTCGGTGGCCGCCCGACGTTTGAGCCCTTCGCGGAAGCCTTCCTGGTTGGCGAGTTTGTCGGCCAACTCGCTGACGTTGCGCGGACACAGGCCATTGCCAATGCCGCGCTTCTCTAACATGAAAGTGCTAGGGTTGCTGGCAAGGCCGCGATCTCCCCAGACGTTGCTGACGGTCAGCTGCTGAGCGTCAACGAGACGTGCGATTGCGGGTTTGACCAAGGCGGTGTCGCTCGGGTTTTCCTGATAGAATTGGTAATCGATGATGATGCCTTCGCGGGTTTCACCAAGCCAGAGCTTGTTGCCGAACTCGACTTGCGCTCCGGCTTTACCGCGTTTGATGACGTTGATTTGGTCGTCGTAAAGGCTGAGGATTTTGTCTTCGTTTGGCACGCGGCGGCCGCCGATGATGCGTTCATGGGCTTGCTTGACGGCGGCGGGAAGTTGATCTAACACATGAACGATGCGCTTGATGATGAGCTGCGCCGATGATTCTGATAGATCGGTTTCCTCGCGGCGGGTCTTGAGGATTTCAACATGCGCCCGGGCGTGGGCGGCGATGCGTTTTTCAAGATCCTTCATTTCGCGCAGCACTTTTTTACGATGTTTCCTGCCATCGGCGGCGTGGCTTTTGGCGGTCATTTTCATGCACAGGGTGTTCATGTCGCTGAGGAATTCTAACGGCTCCTGGGACATGCGATGTTTCAATCCGTGCTTGCGAATGAGGGTGGTGGCTTTCATCAGGGTGCGGGCGGCATCGCGCAGCAATACCCAATCGATGGGGAAATGAATGTCGGCTTTGACACAGGTGCTGTCGAAGTAAACGTCATCTAACCGTATGGGTTCTGCTAGTCCGAAGGTGATGGCGGGTGGATCGACCTGTTCGCTTAGCGGATCGGTTGCGGCAAGCAGGGCGGTGAGTTTCTCGCTGATGTCTCGCACGGTCTGCTCGCTGGCCCAGCGGGAAAATCGGTCGCAGGTGCTTTTTGAGAAGGCTTTGATGGAGCCCATTTCGCCGACTCGAAGGAACCATTGCAGCAACGGGCTGTCGGCAAGACGGGTGGCGAAGTCGCGATGATCGAGACCCGTTAGGTTGCGGGCGATGTTGGTGCGCAAGGCGAGCACGCTGTATTTCGCGAAGCGTTCCAAGCGCACGGCGGCGGCGCTGTGAGTGTTGATTCCGCGCTCGGTGAGAGTGAGTGTAATGAATTTTTCTTCGAGGCCTGAAACGGAGAGGACGCTGTCGATGCGTTGGAAAAGGGCGCGTTGTTCGCGGTAGTCAAGCGGGCCATAAACGCAAGGAAGTGCTGGACGAAGGGCGGGTTGATAGGTGAAGGTGATCACAGTTCGAACTTGGATTTTGTGTCGTAACCAAATCATAAGCCTCGAATTTCGGGCATGGGAGTCTTTTCGGGCTTCCATGCCCACTTTTTTCCGCTGCTAACACATTGTCCCACAAGGACTCACGAAGTCTGGGACAGGCTCTACTTAGGACGTCATCGGCGGTTAAGTTGTAGCGGGCGGTGACGGGTTCCATGGGAACTGGTGAGGGGGAGGCGTTCTTGATAGGGAGCCACGACACTTTTGTCGTGGATGCGATAGCGAGGTGAGTGAGTGGCTGTGCTTTGACTTTGCATGGGCGGCGACGACAGTAGTGTCGTAGTTCCTTATGCCGTGACGGCACTGCGGTCGTCATTGAGGCCGCTCTTCTCAATGAAGTAGTCATACCCACCGGTGTATCTGGTGACGAGTGCTCCGCTTTCCGGGTTCTTTTCGTTGCGGGTGACGTGGAGGGTGGTTTCTGCTAGGGTGCGGATGAAGTGGACGTCGTGGGAGATGAAGACGAGCGTGCCTTCATAGTTTTTCAACGCTTGAACTAACGAATCGATCGAGAGGATGTCCAAGTGTGTGGTCGGCTCGTCCATGAGCAGGAGGTTCGGCGGATCGACGAGAAACTTGACGAGGTTGAGTCGAGATTTCTCACCACCTGATAGAACGCCGCAGCGTTTCTCGACATCGGTGCGGCGGAAGAGGAAGGAGCCGAGGATTGAGCGGGCTTCCTCGTCGCGGAGAGTCGAACAGGCGGCGAGGACTTCTTCGAGAACGGTGTTGTTTTCGTTGAGCGTCTCGGCGCGGTGCTGGGAGTAGTAACCGATCTTGGTGGCGTAGCCGGGTTCGCGCTTACCTCCATCAATTGGCAGGACGCCTGCTAGAATTTTCAGCAGGGTGGATTTACCAGCGCCGTTAGGGCCGACGAGGACCATGCGGTCGCCGCGTTCGATGGTGAGGTCGAGATCCTTGTAGATGCGTTTCTCACCGTAGGACTGGCCGATTTTTTGAAGGTCGATGACTTTTTGGTTAGATCGGGGTGGCTGGGGAAAGTTGAACTTGAAAGGTTTGCGCGGGGTGCGTGGTTTTTCGATGCGCTCGATTTTCTCGACGAGCTTAATGCGGGACTGGACCTGCGCCGCCTTGGACCCAATTTGGCGGAAGCGCTCGATGAATTCCTGATGGGCTTCAATTTCCTTGTTCTGGTTCCGATAGGCCTGAACTTGCAGGTCGTAGCGTTTTTCCCGCTGGTCGAGGAAGGCGGTGTAATTCCCAGTGTAGGAAATGAGGGCGGCGGCGTCGGGATCGATCTCGATGACGGTCTCAATGATGGTGTCCATGAAATCCCGGTCGTGCGAAATCATCAGGATAGCACCGGAATAATTTAACAGATAGCGCTGGAGCCAGAGGAGGGATAGCAGGTCGAGGTGGTTGGTCGGCTCGTCGAGCATGAGCAGGTCCGGCTCCATGGTGAGGAGCCGGGCGAGGTGAGCCCGCATGACCCAACCGCCGGAGTATTCGCGGGCGGGTTTGTTGAAATCGTCGGTTTTGAAACCGAGTCCGTGGAGAATTTTCTTGGCCTTTGGTTCGAGTTGATAGCCATTAAGAGCGGTGAACTGGTCTTGGGCGTGGGCGAACTCGGGGGTAGAAAGGTCGCCGGTTGCCTCGCCAATGCGGATGATTCGGAGCAGGCCGATCATTTCAGGTGTAATGCCCATGGCGATTTCGAGGATGGTTTCATCGGTGGGCTCGCCGGCTTCCTGCGGGAGGTAGCCGGTGATGGCATATTCGTCGCGCTCAATGGTGCCTTCGTCGGGTGAGTCCTCGTCGAGAATCATGCGGAAAAGCGTGGATTTTCCGGCACCGTTCGGGCCAACGAGGGCGACGCGCTCGCCCCAGTTGATGGACATTTCGGCTTCGCGGAGGAGTGTGCGGCCGCCGAGTGTTTTGGTAAGCTTATGAATCGTGAGCACGCGGGGGATGTAATGGAGGAAAGGGCGAGGGGCAAGGATTTCGGCAGGAAGCGAGAATCCTCGTGGAAACGTGTCAGCTATTGACCTTGACGAGATGGGGGCTGGGCGGGCTTATTTGCCCATCCTAATTAACTGCATGCGATTCCCAACCAATCCCTCCCTTCTCATGCCGCGTGGCGTGGGTCAATTCGCCGCTCTTACTTCCCTCTCTGTGATGGCTCTCGCGGGCACATTGCACGCGCAGGATTTCGAAGGTAAAAACATTTCGGAAGTCTCGATTCGCTACAATGGGGCGAAGACAGTGGATGAAACACGCTTGCGGAATCTGATGGCGTCCAAGGCCGGGTCCACTTATCGCTCGGAGAATTTGGATAAGGACATCAAGGCGCTTTACGAGTCGGGTCTTGTCGATGATGTGCGGTTTCTCGCAGAGCCTACGGGAGGAAGCGTGAAACTCATCGCTGAAGTGACGACTCGGCCAGGTCTAGGAGGTGTGGGTTTTGTAGGAAATACCATTTTCACTGATCAAAAGCTGGCAAAGGAATCGAAGATGAAGGCCGGTGGCGCATTGAGCGATGAGCAAATCCTCGAGGCCCGCCGCAACATCGAGAAATACTATCAGGGCTACGGTTATCCAGACGTGACAGTCACGCACCGCACACAGGCCACCGGACAGGCAGGACTTTCTGATTTGATTTTCGTGATCGACGAGGGCTCAAAAAACGAAATCCGTCATATCCGTTTCGAGGGCAATCACGCTTTCACCGATCCTGAACTCCGCAAGGAAATGAAGGTGAAGGAAAAGGGCTGGTTCTCATGGCTCACGAAATCCGGACAATTCGAGTCGGGCCAACTCGACACGGACCTCGATGCCGTTCTCGATTACTACCGCAGCAAGGGCTATCTCCGTGCAAGCAGTCCTGGCATCCGCCGCGAACCGGTGAAGGACGGTCGCGTGGATTTGATCATCCCGATCGTTGAGGGTGAAAAATACACCGTTGCAGGAGTGGGCTTTGGCAAGATGTCTGTATTCAAACCTGAGGAACTCTATCCGTCCCTCACGCTCAATACGAACAATGCTTATTCTTCCAAGAAGATGCGCGATGATATCACGATGATTCGTAGCTATTATGGATCACGGGGTTATGCCGATGCCTTGGTCACTCCTGACATCCGCGATGCCGGACCTAACCGGGTGAATATCGTTTATCGTATTACCGAAGGCTCGCGCTTCCGTGTAGGTCGCGTGAATATCAGTGGTAACACCAAGACTAAAGATAAAGTCATCCGCCGGGAAATCCCCCTCAAACCAGGCGATATGTTCAATTCAGTGGAACTCGAAACCACCAAATCCCGTCTTCAAAATCTCCAATATTTTAGTGAAGTCGAAGCCAATGGATCTCCAGGTGGCTCAGGCTACCGCGATGTGAATGTGCTGGTGGAAGAAAAAGCAACTGGCTCCGTCGGTGTGGGTGTCGGCTTCAGTTCGATTGATAGCATCGTTGGGTTTGTGACGCTGGAGCAATCGAACTTTGATTTGTTTAATCCATGGAATTTCACCGGGGGTGGTCAACGCTTTGCGATGAGCTTGCGCGCTGGTTCCCAGCGTTCAGAATTCACTATGTCGCTAACAGAACCATGGTTCATGGATCGGCAACTTTCCCTTACAGGTGAAGTGTTTTATAAGCAATCCTCTTACTTCAGTGACTTTTACGATCAGACAAACTTCGGTGCCGCAGTTTCTATCAGAAAACCACTTGGGGCGAAGGGATCGATCAAGGCTGAATATCGTTTGGAAAATGTGACCATCGATTCTAGCATCGATAAGCATGATACTTATCCAAATGGAACGGGTGGCGCGGGTAATGATCCTGATCCAACGAACGGGTCTAACTCCTTCCTTTCGAAAGAGAACATCGGCGGTGATTTCGTCCGCAGTGCCGTTAGCACGAACTATGTTTATGATAGCCGCGACAGCGGAATCCAACCTCGCAAGGGAGAGAAAATTGATATTGGTCTGACCCTCGCTGGGCTCGGGGGTGACGTGAATACTTTCACGATTTCCGCCCAAGGTCAGAAGTATTGGAACCTGAAGTGGGACTCCATTTTCTCCGTGACTGGCGAACTTGCTTCCGTGGATGGCAGTGGCGATATTCCAATTTTTGAGCGCATGTTCCTCGGGGGTGGCCGCACCCTGCGTGGTTTCAAGTTTCGCGATGTCGGCCCGCGTGATACCGGCTACACCGACGATGTGTATGGTGGAAATTCTCTCGGATATGTGTCTTTTGAATATACCGTGCCAATCATCGAAACGGTGCGTGCTGCGGTTTTCTATGACACAGGATTTGTCAATGCGGATAGCTGGGATATTTCTCCAAGTGACCTCTATAGCGATGTGGGTTTCGGCATTCGTTTAAAGTTGCCGATCAGCCCGCTTCCATTGTCGCTGGATTATGCTTTCCCGATGTCGTCACCTGACAGCCAAGCTGACAAAGGTGGGCAATTCAACTTCTCACTGCAATCGAGCTTCTAATATAACTTCTCGAGTGTTCGTTTTTTAAACGGCTTTCCGCCCTGCGGGGAGCCGGTTTTTTATCTCGTGACACATGCCGCATCGGCGATGCGCATCCCATCCATGGCCGCGCTAACGATTCCACCGGCGTAGCCAGCGCCTTCGCCGCAGGGGTAGAGCCCACTAATTTCGGGATGTTCGAGAGTGTCGTCTCGGCGCGGGATTCTGACGGGCGAGCTGGTTCGAGTTTCAAATCCTAACAAAAGCGCCTCGCGTGAAATGTAACCCGGCATTTGTCTTCCGAACAACCGCAGGCCCTCGTCCATGCGACGGGTGATCCATGGTGGCAGAATCTCATGGAGAGGCGCGGGCTGGATACCCGGGAAATAACTGGTTTCCGGTAGATCGGCGGAAATTCTAGCGTTGAGGAAATCGGTGACGCGCTGGCCCGGTGCCACCTGCCCACCGCCGCCAGCGATCTTGGCTGCACGTTCGAGTGTCTTTTGAAAGACCAGCCCGGCGAGGATGCCGTGCTGTTTGAAGAGTGGCAGCAGGTCTTCCGGCTCGACGGTGGCGACCATTCCGGAATTTGCAAAAGGTGAGTCGCGCCGCGAGAGGCTCATTCCATTGACGACGACCTCATCATTCTCCGTCGATGCTGGGACGATCCAACCGCCAGGACACATGCAGAACGAATGCACGCCGCGGCCACGGATCTTGGTGGCGAGGCGGTAGCGTGCGGCGGGTAAAAGGCGCGGGCGCTCTTGGCCGGGATGAAGATGGTATTGCGTCTCGTCGATGAATGGCTGCGGGTGCTCGATTCGGAAGCCTACCGCGAAAGGCTTGGATTCTAGCAGTATCTTCTTTTCTGCCAGTAGCCGATAGATATCCCGTGCGGAATGGCCAGTCGCGAGAATGATCGAGTCTGCTAGAATTTCCTCGCCAGCACTCGTTAGGACGCCGCGGATGCGATTGCTTTGAATGAGAAAATCGACAACTTTGGTTTGAAATCGGACTTCACCACCGGCGGCGATGATGGATTGGCGAATGGCTTTGACGACGTTTGGAAGGAGATTCGAACCGATGTGCGGGTGGGCATCAGTGAGGATGATCTCAGGGGCTCCATGGGCGACGAGAATTTCGTAAACTTTGGCGACCGGCCCGCGTTTGGTGGCGCGGGTGTAAAGTTTCCCATCAGAAAACGTCCCGGCCCCCCCCTCGCCGAAGCAGTAGTTAGACTCTTCAATCACGCGGCCCTCCCGCAGCAGCGGCGCGAGGTCGAAGCGGCGGGCGCTGGCGTCCTTTCCGCGCTCGAGTAAAATTGGCTTTAGACCGTTTTCTAAACACCGCAATGCCGCGAACATTCCTGCTGGCCCACAGCCGACGATGATGACCGCGCGCGCGTTTGCTGGCAACGCGGGGGCGGACCAATGGCGCGTGATATCCGGCGGCAGCGGGGCATCCAACGAGACATCCAGCCGGAGTTGTATCTTGACCGAGCGCTGGCGTGCATCGATCGAATGTTTACGAAGTTTCACCCCTCCAATGCGCGAAATGGGGACGCCAAGCTTGTGGGCTGCAGCGGTGCGGCGGGCGGTGTCGTCCTCGGATTTTTCCAGAGCTAAGACAATATCGACGGTTTCTATCAGAATTTCCACAGGATGATTCGGGTGGGAAGAGCAGGCAGGAATTCCTTGGTCACGGTGAGCCACAGATGCTTCGTTTTCGGCCCTCGTCATCGACGCTGACGAAAGTGACGCGAGTTGAAAAAATGGGGTGGTGACCGGCTTTTTCGTCAATGACCTTCACCTGATAGGTCGTGCTGGTGGTGCCTTGCTTTTCGTGCTCGCAGGAAATTCTTAGGATCGTGCCATCGCGCACACTGTGGTGGAATTCCACCGTGTCCATCGCCACGGTGACGAATTGGCAATGCGGGAAATCTAAGCTGGCGGCGATCCATGACGCCTCATCGATCCATGCGAGTAAGCGCCCACCAAACAGAAATCCGTAATGGTTCAAATCACCGGGAAGAACGAGGCGGTGTGTGTCCATGATCTCACCAGCGGCGGCGCTTGTTTTCTTTGTAAATGAGGGAATCTAGTGAGAAATTTCCAGCACCCGCTAGAATAATCGCGATGACCGGAATCAGGTACATCAGCGAGAGTTCCTTTGCATCAGTGATGGTGGGAGGTTTCACGAACCAAGGAGCGGTTCCGAGAAAACCGAAGGCTGCCACGACTAAGCTAACACCTAACACAAACGCCGCAGGACGTGTTGCGAGGCCGATGATGATCATGGATGCTGCTACGACTTCCGCACCGATGCAGAGTGATAGACTAACCGTCGGCGACATTAAGTTAAAGGGGGGAAGATCCGGCACGTAGAACAAAGTCTTGCGGGTGGCGAATTCCTGAATTTTCGGGATTCCGTGGCCGACAAGCATCATCAGCCCGACCATAACCCGCAGAGCGAGAAATCCGAGAGATGCCGTGGCATCGCGGGTGCCACAGTCGAAAAAGAATTTTTTCATGAAGAAGATTCGGGTGATTGTTTGACTGAAATCGTGATTCGTTTCAGTCGATCATCACCTCCCGGTGAATGGGAGCTGATTTGCAGATCATCGGCGAGGATATTGTGGACGAGACGGCGGTAATAGGCATTGAGCGGCCTAACTTGAAGAGGTTTGCCCGTGGCTTTCACCCGCTCGGCGAGGCCCCGGATTTCCTCGTTTAGTTGGTCCTCTTGGATTGAACGGAAATGCGAGCAATCCACCTTGATGCGCTCGGCCTTCAGGGAATGCCGCCGCAGGATGCGATTGACGAGGTATTGGAGGTCGTCGAGCCGGTCGCCGTCTTTACCGATGATGGCTTCGCTCTCGGCCGAGTGAATTTGCAGGCATGGGCCATCGTGGGTTTCTTGGACCTCGATGGTTGCTGTGAAGCCGAGATGGCCAAGCATCGTATCAAGGATCTTCGTCGCAGACTCCACTGTGTTCATGGGAGAAGTCTAATGACATCCTTGGCTGGGTCAATCACCTCAGGCGTGTTTGTGCGCAAAAAGCTTGGCTAGTTTTTGTGCGTGATCCGCGAGTCGTAGTTTTTCGGCTGCGGTGAACTCATAGGGCGCGTATTTTCCGATCCCGAGCGTACCGATGACTTGATCATTTTCTATGGTGAAAATGGGCACCGCGATTGACCCTGAAACGCCGGTTTGTCGGGCATTTGACTTGGCCACTCCGCCGAGATCGAGTTGAAGGTTGCAAAGCTCGACGGGTTGCCTGCTTTCCGCCGCGACCCCCGCGATGCCCTTTCCAAATGTAATGAGAGAAATTTTATCCAACAGGCTGTCAGGCACGCCGATTTGGCAAACGAGGTTCAGGTTTTTTTCGGCATTGGATTGGTGGATGGTTCCTGTCTGGCAGCCGAATTCTTTCAGGATGGAGGCAAGAATGGATTCCCAAGATGAATGATCAGTCATCGCTGATTACTATCACCCGATAGGGGATTGTATACCTCTTTTGGGTGAGAATTCGAGCTTGGCACCACTTTGAAAATTTGCCAAATCAGGCACCTCATGAACAAACCCAATTTATTGATTTCCGCACTGGTCATCGGCGTTATCTCCTGTCAGAACGCATCAATCATGGCGGCTGAAAATGACTTAAAGCAAGAGGTTTACGGGAAAATGCCCGATGGGCAAGAGGTGAAAATTTTCACCCTCACCAACAAAAATGGATTGGTCGCTAAACTGACGGAATACGGGGCGATCCTCGTTTCGATGGAAGTCCCGGACAGTGCTGGTAAGCTGGCGGACGTTACCCACGGTTATGACACGTTGGCAGGATGGCTTACTAACACTTCTTATTTTGGAGCGACCGTCGGTCGTTTCGGCAACCGAATCGATAGTGGAAAATTTTCTCTCGATGGAAAAGATTACAAGCTCGCGACTAACAACATCAACGGTGGAATCGCCTGTGCGCTGCACGGCGGTCTGAAGGGATTTGATAAAGTCGTCTGGGCGGGGAAGGCTCTGGCCGACAATGCCGTTGAATTCACCTACACGGCGAAAGATGGGGAAGAAGGCTATCCTGGAAATCTATCAGTGAAGGTGATTTACAGCCTTGATGATGCGAACGAACTCAAGTGGCAGGCCACTGCCACCACCGATGCACCGACGATTATAAATATCGTCCAACACACGTATTGGAATCTTTCGGGTGATCCAACGACGAGCATCAACGACCATGTCCTGATGCTCGCCGCAGATCACTTCCTTCCCACCACGGCGGCATTAATTCCGACCGGCGAGATCGCCCCTGTCGCTGGAACTCCGATGGATTTCACGAAGCCTACTGCCATTGGTGAGCGCGTGAATGCAGATTTCGAGGCACTCAAGCTCGGCGGTGGTTACGACCACGCTTGGGTGATCAATAAGGGTGAAGGCGTCCGACTTAATGCTCGTGTGAAAGACCTTAAAAGTGGGCGTGTGATGGAAATTTCCAGTAATCAACCCGCCATCCAATTCTACGGCGGCAATTTCCTTGATGGCACCTCGATCGGAAAAGGGGGAGTCGCCTATCAGAAACGCACGGCATTTGCGCTTGAAACTGAAAACTTCCCAGACGCGCCAAATCAGCCGAAATTCCCATCGCCCATGCTTCGTCCCGGTCAGACTTACCAGCATTCCATGGTCTTTAAATTTTCCGCAGAATAGAAAATTGATAGGAAGAAGGACTATTGGAACAAGTAATTCGATCATTCATTTCCTTCATCTAATTACCGGTAGTTCATGCAGATCATACCGCCCATTTCAATACTAGCCTCAGGCACCCTCGCCATCGGTGAGGGTGCCGACACTCCCGAGATCGATCTCCACTCAGTCGATTACGCGATTCTTGGGGTTTACATTCTCGTCGTCATCGGGATCGGTTTCGTATTAAAAAAATACGTGAAGTCAGCATCTGACTTCCTCACTTCCGGACGATCCATTCCAGTGTGGGTGACGGGCCTAGCCTTTTTGTCTGCCAACCTCGGCGCTCAGGAAGTGATCGGGATGGCGGCGTCCGGTGCGAAATATGGGATTATGACCTCCCACTTCTATTGGGTCGGCGCGATCCCAGCGATGATCTTCCTCGCGATCTTCATGATGCCTTTCTATTACGGATCGCGCGCCCGCTCGGTGCCGGAATATTTGAAACTGCGTTTTGATGAAAAGACCCGCGGCTTAAACGCAATTTCCTTCGCTGTGATGACGGTTGCTTCGTCCGGTGCCTCGCTGCATGCGTTGGCGGCTCTGCTTCATTTACTGCTCAAGTGGGATTATAACTTTTCGCTCATCGTTTCCTCTGTCGTTGTGCTCGCTTACGTCTTGAAAGGGGGCCTTTCCTCCGCGATTTACACGGAAGTTCTCCAATTTTTTCTCATCGTGCTCGGTTTCGCACCCCTCGTCATTATCGGTCTCAACGACCTCGGTGGCTGGAGCGGTCTAACAGCGTCGTTGGCAAAAAACAATGGTGCGGAGTTTGTCCACTCATGGAAATACATGGGAACTACGGCAAATCCGATGGGAGTTGAATGGTTCGGCATGATCTTCGGTCTCGGCTTCGTGCTCTCCTTCGGATATTGGTGTACGGATTTCCTTGTCGTCCAGCGCGCCATGGCGGCCAAGACTATGGGAGATGCTCGCCGCACGCCGATCATCGGCGCGATTCCGAAAATGTTGTTTCCCGTCATCGTGATCCTTCCCGGAATGATTGCCCTTGGTCTCGCGGCGAAGGCTGGGTCTGGCTATAGCATCCCGCACGGCGTCACGGGAGCGACGGACTATAATTTAGTGATCCCATCGTTGATTGCTCACTACTTGCCCACCGGTATGTTAGGCCTCGCTCTCACCGCACTGATGGCTTCGTTCATGTCTGGGATGGCGGGTAACGTCACCGCGTTCAACACCGTTTGGACCTATGACATTTATCAATCCTACATTGGCAAAGGCAAATCCGACGCACACTACATGTGGATGGCCAAGTTCGCGACGGTGGCGGGCATCGTGATTTCTATCGGCTTTGCTTATGTGGCGAAGAACGTGGATAACATCATGGACTTCCTCCAATTGGTGTTTGGCTTCGTCAATGCGCCGGTGTTTGCCACCTTCTTACTCGGAATGTTTTGGAAACGTGCGACTGGCCACGGAGCTTTTTACGGGCTCTTGGCGGGAACCCTATGTGCGATGGTTTTCCATGGCATCAGTTCGCCACAACTCCTCAAGGCAGGTGAAGTCATCCCTTGGGTTAAGGGCGGCTGGATCAGTCATCACTATCAGTTCACCTCCAGTATGGCTCAGAATTTCTGGCTCGCCATCGTCGCTTGGAGCTTCTGTTTTGTTATTACAATCGGTATTTCCCTCGCCACTCAACGGACAAAGACAGACGGCGAGCTAGCTGGCTTGGTTTATTCTCTCACCGAAAAAATCAAAGAAGTGGACGAGCCGATGTGGAAGCGACCTGCCGTTGTCGGCAGCATAGTGCTAATTATTGCGGTGATCCTCAATATCATCTTTTGGTAATCCCTAAAGCTCTATCAATTCTATGAACTTCGATCTCCGCCTGCCAATTGGCATTCTCTTCACCCTATTCGGGCTAATCTTGACCGGGTTCGGCCTCTTTACGAACGGCAGTGAAATCTATACAAAATCCCTCGGTCATAATATCAATATCTCCTGGGGCATCGTCCAACTGGTGTTTGGGAGCCTCATGCTATTCTTCGCGCTCCGTAAAGGAAAAGCCTAAGCCGCCAACGGTTTCCGGATTTGTTTCAAAAGCGCCACGTTCATCTGGACGGGGCGTTTTTGATGATAGATCCTACCGCCTCATTATCATGAAAATTACTTCTTACACGGGCGGCTTCGTCCAGACTAACGGCTATCTCGTCGAAACTCCCGATGGAAATCTTCTGATCGATGCACCCGAGGGCATCACAGAATGGATCGTTCAACGCGGAGTGCGGGTCGATCACGTGCTTCTTACTCATCAGCATTACGACCACGTCACCGATGCCGCTGCCTTACGGGCAGCAGGCGCTAAACTCCACGCGCTCGAGGAATATTCGAAAGACCTAACGCTCGAATCCGCAGCGCGGGGCTGGGGACTGCCGATCTTGGTATCGACCTATCAGATTGATGTGCGCTTTGATATGGATAATCCGTTGCGCCTCGCAGGCTTAGAAATTTCCCTCGCCCACATCCCCGGTCACTCGCCCGATAGCGTGACATTCCATCTTGTTGGCCACGGTGTCGTATTCTCGGGTGACACTCTCTTCGCAGGCTCTATCGGAAGAACGGATCTCCCCGGCGGCAGCACCAGGCAATTGCTTGATGGGATTGCTCGCCATCTGATGACGCTGCCTCCGGAATCCCGGATTCTCCCTGGCCACGGTCCGGGAACAACCATCGGCGAAGAAGTCGTGGGAAATCCCTATTTGGATTAAGTTTCTGGTTATGCGGACGCAGTAAGCATAAATATCCATTTTCAAGCATAATCAAAAATTAAACTTTATGTGGCGTGCACAACTACCTAACATTTTTTATGGGAAATAAAAACATCAAAATAAAAGTCGCAAATATTTCAAAATGACGCGACACTCAATGTGTATTTTTTTAATTGCAGGGCTGATAAGCGTATTTGACGTGTGTGGTGCTAAAACAGCAAACTCATTCAAGGAGACGTTTAATCATGGAGGTGAAAAAATTGAGGTATTTTTTCAGCTCAAGAAGTTCGAGCCGAGCAAACATACATTAAGCGAAGAACATTGGAAGATAGATGGCGTTACTCCCATCGGGGTGGATGGTTTTGAAGTTCATCCATCTACTGAAATCGATATTTTTACAATTAGGTGGAACGGACATGATATTCCAATACCAATTGAAATGTATAAGGATTGCTACAGCCCGTGTCTCAATAAATCTGATATCGCCAAATACGTTGGTGCCAAAAGAAAGGCGGGAGAGGCAATCGCCGGGGAGGGAGTTATGGTAAGGTGGGATGACAAGGACAAAATGCTCCATATTATCATGGTCTCCAGCGAGTGGGCTTCCGCACCTTATTTCATAGTCTGGAAGTTTACCCCTTACGGTGTGCACTCACGCGAGCGAATTCTCCTAGGTTCTTAAATTGCTGGGGGCTAACGAGGGTGAAAATCGCAGTAATAATGATTCAGGCGGATGCTTTAACAATCCAAGCCAAAAATTCCTGGTTTCCGTCCATTCCGGTGATCGGGGAGGGGACTAGACCGCGCCATTCGCAGTGGTGTTCTTCAGTGACGAAGTGGCGGATTTTCTCAACAGCGCGCTCGTGTAGCGCGGGATCACGGACGATGCCGCCTTTGGTGATGTCCTCGCGCTGGAGTTCGAATTGGGGCTTAATAAGGCAGACCACGGCTCCGTCATCTTCGAGCACGGTGAAAACGGCGGGCAGAACTTTCGTGAGAGAAATAAAGGAAAGGTCCATCACCGCGAGACGGGATTTCTCGCCGATATCTTCGGGCACCATGTGACGGGCGTTGAATTGTTCCTTCACGATGACTCGTGGATCGTTACGAAGCTTCCAAACGAGTTGGTTCGTGCCCACGTCCACGGCGTGGACTCGGGCGGCACCGCGCTGGAGCAAGCAATCGGTGAAGCCGCCGGTGGAGGAGCCTACGTCAATGCAGGTCCAGCCGGTGGGATCGATGCCAAAGGCATCCAGTGCGCCTTCTAACTTGAGACCCCCGCGTCCGACGTAGCGCTGTTTTTCTTTGACTTCTAACGGGGCGTCAGAGGCGAGTTTGGTGCTCGGCTTGTCAATGACATGGTCACCGCTGCGAACTTCCCCGGCGAGGACGAAGCGCTTGGCCTGCTCGCGGGAGTCACAGAGACCTCGGGCGACTAACAGGGAATCGATGCGGTCTTTTTTAATATTCATTTTTTAAAAACAGGCAGGAATGCCTGTGTCACGGTTCAATGCTCTTGTTGGAGATGTTCTGCGAGGATATCGTGACCGAAATCGCCATTCATATCGCGCCACACGGCGTGGAGGTGATTGGCGTTGTTTTGGGAATTCACGCACTCAATGAGAAAGGTGGGGCCTTGGATGCGGTAGTAATAGGCCTCTCCGAACTTGATTCCGCCAGACCAGCCGAAGCGAATCTTGTCGACACCGGCTTTTTCGATTTTCGCCATGTCCGCATTTGCTAGATCTTTGCGGTAGCGGCCAGTGTATTCGGCGATGAGCTGGATGAGTGCCTTTCGCTGGGTTTCCGACATTTCCCCGGCGAGGATGCCGACGGGATCGAGGGCGGTGGCCTGACGATTCTCGGCGGTGATGGTTTCGTTAGGTGCCTTGTCGCTGAAAATGACGTTGGATTTTCCCTCTGCGAGAAGCGTATTGACGAGCGTGCGCGAAAGATCCTCCTCGGCTGCTAGAACGCGCAAGCCTGTGCGCGGACCCTCACGGACTTCGGCGGGATTAGTGCCGAAAAAGGATGGTGTTAGGGAAATCTTTTTACCCTTGACGAAGGTGAAGTTCAGCGAGACATGGTGGCCTTCGAATTTCCATCCCCAGCCCTTAGCATCTCCGGGAGTGCCGAAAATGGAGACGAAGTATTTGAGTGGGTTGCGCTTTTTGGTGTCCTTTTCCATTCCTGCTAGAATGGTTTCCATGGACATGATCTGGGTGACTTTGAGTGCACCTTTTTCACTGAGCGCGGAGTAGAGGAGTTTCATGGCCGCCTCGCGCTGGGCAGCAGTCATTTCCATCAAGGGCAGGCCGGTGCGATTTTCCTGTGGGGTGAAGTGATAGTTTTCCCGCTGGTCGCTGGTGAATGGCATGGCGGCTTTGGCGCGTTGAGCTTCATCTAGCGTGGCGAGAAATTGCTCTGCGGCGGTGGCCGTGAGTTGGACGGGTGGGGCTTCTTTTGCGGCCAGCGGCAGAAATGAAAACAGGCAAATCAGAAAAGTTTTCATAGGGCGATTAAGCAATCAGGATCGAAGGGGGTCCGCAAGGGTGGATCTTAGGCGAACTTGCGCCTTGCTTCGCGTGCAATTTGCCGTTCACGATCTGCGGTGTGACGCGCCACCGCACCGACGACCTCAGAATCACTGGATTAAACCCGCTAATTTCTCCAGCGGTTCTTTCCTATTATCTTCCACTAACCGAGCAAGCTTCCGAATTAGTGGCGAGCGCACGTGCCCAAGCTGACGCCATTTTGCGGGGTGAGGATGACCGCTTGTTGGCGGTTGTGGGCCCATGTTCGATTCACGATCCCGAGGCAGCACTCGAATATGCTGCGAAGTTGAAAGCGGAGGCGGAAAGGATCGAAAAAGACGTTTTTGTCATCATGCGGGTCTATTTTGAAAAGCCGCGCACGACGGTGGGCTGGAAAGGTCTGATCAATGACCCCGGCCTGGATGATTCCTTCGATATTAATTATGGGCTGCGCATCGCACGTGGGCTTTTGCTGGATTTAGCCAACATGGGCGTGCCTGCTGGAACCGAGTTTCTCGATACCATTTCACCCCAATACATCGCGGATTTGATTGCTTGGGGAGCGATTGGAGCGCGCACCACAGAGTCGCAAATTCACCGGGAACTGGCTTCCGGGCTCTCAATGCCAGTGGGTTTCAAAAATGGAACCGGCGGCTCGATCCAGATCGCGCTCGATGCCATCCAGTCTTCATCGCGACCGCACCATTTTCTATCAGTGACCAAACAGGGCGTCTCGGCGATTGTTTCCACGGCGGGAAATGAGTCCTGCCACCTGATTCTACGCGGCGGGCAATCCGGACCGAACTTTGAAAAACTCCAGGTCGAGGCTGCTGCGGCCATGCTGCGTGAGCAAAAATTGATCGAATCTGTGATGATCGACTGCTCGCACGGCAATTCGATGAAGGATTACCGGAATCAGCCGCTGGTCGCGAAGAACATCGCCCAGCAAATCGCGGAAGGTTCGAATGTGATCACCTCCGTCATGATCGAGTCCAATCTGGTGCAAGGGAATCAGAAACTCGCCAAAGATCTATCTACTTTGACGCGCGGCCAGTCCGTGACGGATGCTTGCATTGGTTGGGATGACACGGTGGAAGTGCTCGGCGATTTGGCTGAAGCGGTGCGGAAACGTCGGGAAAAAACTGCCTGAGCGGCATGTTTTTTCAAAAATTTCCCGGGCAATGACGGGGGTTGAGGTATCAAAACGGATGTCGTGGGGAGGCAAATTATCAAGAAACATGAAAAAATAATTCTCATGACTTGCGGAGAGGAAAAGTTCCAGACAGTCTATGCCGTCGCCCACCTTTTATAATGGATCTAACCAGCGAATCATCCCAAAGCGTCATCACCTGCCGGAATAGCCAAGGCACGGAGTTAACGGCCAACCTTCTCAGAATCAAGCGATATTCGGTCGTTTTTGAGGTTTATAATCCCTACAGCATCCTGCAGCTATCCGAGGTCCTATCAGACTTCCGAATCATGGCTTCGCGGCGCTTGCTGTATCATGGAAAGGCGGTGGTTAGCAATTTGCTCAACACCGGGATTGTCCTCGTTTGCGAAGCGATGCTTGACGAGGGCTGGGTCGAGGTCGATTTCCTCTCCAGTGTCACGGGCAGTTCGACCTCGAGCGGGAGCAGTGACCTTTGCGGACAGTTCGCCAATTTCATGGGCGAGTGGAAATCCGCTAACAAGGTTCAGGATCCCTTCAAGCTGGTGGTGTGAGGCGGACCCAGAAAATCGGGCCAGTGGCTAAGCTATGATTGTGGTGTGTGGGAACGGCATTTAAACCGAACCGAACACACAAAAAATGAAAGGCAAACGAAGAAGACACGACCCCGAATTCAAGGCCCGCGTAGCG
>JANYEC010000039.1 GCA_025363295.1 Akkermansiaceae bacterium | reverse complement strand
GAAGGGGGAAATTCTGGTGGTTGGCGACCCCGAGGACGCGACCAAGAACGGGCTGTTTCGCCGTATTCCCATGATACCCGCAGCGCGGCAATTGCTGGAACGTCTGCGTCAGGATAACAAGCCTGCCTCGGTGAAAGAGCCCGTGCTTCGCGTGAAGAGTGCCTATTCGTCCATGATCAAAGCTTCCAAACGAATCGGGATGGAACCACTTACGCACCATGACCTTCGTCACTTTTTTGCGACGATTTGCATTGAGTCAGGCGTTGATATACCGACCGTCTCACGCTGGCTTGGGCATCGGGACGGAGGGGTGTTGGCAATGAAGGTGTATGGTCACTTGCGCAATGAACATTCTCAGGCGGCGGCAAACCGAGTGTCCTTCGCTGCTTGAGTGCAGCCGTCCATTTCTTCGCTCCTTTGGAGACGGGGGTTTTCTTCTTAGCCTTGCGTTTGGCCGTCCGTTTTGTATGCGATGGTGCTCCCAAATAGCGTTCAGCACCATTCAAGAGTTTATCCACTTCTGACTGTGGAATGAGTGTCTGGCCGAGCTTGGTAATGGCCTTTACCTTGCCTGCGTAGAGCTGGCGATAGCCCCAAGTGCGCTCCTTGCCAAATATGGTGGCGAATTCAGCAGGGGTGTAGGTGACTTTTGCCATGCAAAAGATTACCTCAGCGAAGAACCTCTTTCCACGGAAATAGAATTGCACTTCATATATCCTATTCAAAAAAGTCTTTGATGTAAAAGCATACATTTGACGACTACTTCCCCTCCAAAGGCCATCTGAGGCCGTAAATCCTCAAAATCCACGGCAAGCCTGGGCAACGGGAATCATCTTTTTGCTGCACACGCCATTTGCCAAGCTCCACCAGGGCACGAACGGCTGGCTGGCGCAGGACGGTTGATACATTTGCAGGCAACTGTGCAAGGAGCCTGTCCATGTCTTCTGGAGGGTTTTTCAACAACCCAAAAGTTTCAGAATCACTTGGGTAGTGCGTCTGACTTTCTAGGAATCGGAACTTGACATATGCCCCTAGAGCTGCACTTACGCGAAGGTCATCCTTCAAACCTGCATCAGTCGCCAGAGAGATCATGACGGAGGCGAGCTTTTGCGCTTCATCTAGAGCCAACTCGAAGCAGACCGCCGTCTCTGTTTTGCCACGAAATGCCAGCACGGTCTTACGTAGGGTTTGCTCATCGAAAGCTCCTGCGTCTAAAAATCTGGAAAAAGCGAGGCAGCGGATGATTTCATTGGTATGGCTGAGACTTTGCTTCAGGAGAACGAAGTCTTCTTTGGAAATGGTTGATCCAGTGAAAGCCGCAGCATTTGCTTTGCGGAACGCGTGAGCTTCCACTAAAAGCGGTGCCCAGGATGCAGGGAAGGCCGCGACGTTTTGAAAGGCTTTATCGGAAGGCAAATCTTGATCAAAGACAAAGACCAAGCCCCGGCCCAGCAAGAAAGGGTCATCACGCACGGACATCAAATTACCACGATTTTCGAGGCTGTCATGGACCATGCCATCATGGATAGCAAATGCACCAGTGAGAAGAAAAGGGTAACTGACCTTGTTTCCACCGCCACTTGTAGGATTTTTGGGCCAAGAAATCTGCACTTCACCCCTGCGTTCAAAAGAATACTGCTTGTAATCTCGATCAAAGTTTTTTGTAAGCTGTTGACCCCATTCAAAAGCGCTGACGACGCCAACCTGAAAAGGTTCTTCAGGCCACGAACCCGTATTTTTCAGCGCGGTTAAGGCTTGAACAACAGTGGTGACTTCTCCTCGGGAGGCCAGCAGCTCATCGGCTGTTTTCGAGTAGCCAATCCAGCCAGCAGCAAAAACGGAGGGCTGAAATAGCGTGAGAAAGCCTAGCGTGACGCAGAATATTTTGAATATGTTTAGAGTATTCATAGTAACGAGTTTCAAGGTTGCACAGGTGGCGTGATGGTGCCACTGCTGCCATCCTGCTGCCAAGGTTTAGCTTGATTGTCAGAATTCTGCTGTCCCCCATCTACCCCGGTGATCGGTGGAACGAGCACTGGCACATGCTGAGGACTGGCGGCATTACCTGTGGAGCTGCTGCCACCGCTCACGGAACTATTTTGCACATCATAAACTACATCCCATTTCCAAGAGTGTTCGAGTAACGGGATGAAACCTTGAGGACTATTGGGCAGAGCGAGGCTGTAAAGCCCTGCCCAAACAGGGAAGGAATCATGAACTTCGTGGGTAGATTGTGGGTAAAACACGTTTACTGAAGTTCCAGAGGGCTTAGTAGAAGTGGTGAGGGTTATCGTCTTGCCGCCAGCAGTATAGAACACATGCTGTGGTGCATCCGTAGCTGAGTAAGTAGCGTGCCCTTCGTTGGACTTGTTGGCAAAACGGATGCTTGCCGGATCAGCGCCCTTATTGCTTTGACCATCATTGAGTAGCCCATCTCCGTTGACCAGCGGCGAGTCGTCTTCACGGGAGGTCTTTGTCGCCCGAATATCCAATTCATTGTCGAAGCTCACCAATGGGTGAGTCAGTCGGTTCACGACTTTTAGTGTCTCACCTGACGGAAGTGCTGATTTGATATAGGGACCGCCAGCGTAGGAAATCCGGCGGGCAGTGGAGTCCTGCACCACACCCAAAATCCATGAACTAATCTGGGGGGCTTTGCAATCAAGGCCAGTTGGAATCACGTCTGCTGCCGCGTTGAAACTCACTCCATTGGTGAGCTCAATCGTCACATCTGCTCCACCGTTCGGATCACTTGATGCGGATATTGAAGCAGTGTTTCCACTGGGGCTGCTCAATCCCGTGATCGTCAAGGTGGGCTGATACCAGAACACCGTCATCGCCTTGCTCACGAGCAAAGCCCCTGTGGCAGAATCCTTATGAATTTCCAGTGTCACATCCCCTTTGTCGGTGCTTTGGGTGGTGCCTCCCGTGACATAGAAGCGGCCTTTGCCGCTAGCATCCAAGGTGACTTGCACGTCGGCGGTAGGGGTCACGTCTGCACCCGGTTCAGCGCCCTGATCCTGGGTGAACTTCAAGGCCCCGCCTGTGGCGGTGGCTGTAATACTAGTGATGCTGCGTTTCCCGGCTTCGGCGATCAGCACGGTGCAAGGCACCCACTGGCGGTAATAGGTATTCGCGACTTTCGTTTCCTTGCGCACGATGTCATCTTTCTCGGTTTCTGTGTCATTCACGTTCACCGTATCTGGGGACACGACTCCCACCTGCGGTTCCTTCCGGGTTCCATCATCGGCATCATACCGACAATAGAAGGTGTAGGAGCCCGCATTGAGTTGGCCGAGATACTTGAGGTTGGAACTGGATTCCTGCTCAAAGACCTTGTAGCCGGAAGCGCTGTCTCCACTTCCACTGGAGACGCTGACAGTGACACCCACTTCATTTATTTCCTCATCATAATCTGGGTCTGAGCCTTTTTGGAATGTGGGCGTCAGTTTCACAATGCTGCCGAAAGGCAACGCCGGGGTTTCATACTCTCGGACGCTGTTCTTGGTCATCGGGGCCTGCATATCCTGATTGCTTCCATCGGGCCGGGTGATGCTTATTTTCACGGCACCGCCAGCATCGTAATCATCATCTCCATAATGAAGATGTAATTTGATAGGCGGAGCATCATTATCATCAGGGGTGCCTTCTCCATCAGCAGGTTCATCAGGTGGTGGGGCTATTTCAGGATCGCCCGAACTGGATGGGGGCGTATTCTTGGGTTTAAAATCTGAAACACCACCACCTTGCAAGGGCTGGCCGGTTCCGTTGGAACTGGCTGCATGAATATTGGGATTATCCAGTTTGATTTCATAACCATTGCCCGAGCTAAGTGCGGAGTTAGGTGTAATCGTTAACGTCTTGCTCGTGGGGTCATAATTCAAACTAACACCCACGCTGGTTCCTGTCCGACGATTGACCAGATGCACCGTGCTGGAGTTAAGTGTGCTGGCATCCATCGCTTCACTGAAAGTGATGGTCAGCGTTGTTGTGCTGAGTGGCACTTGATTTGAAAAATCAGGTGGATTGGTATTGGTAACATATGGCCCTGCTCCTGTTACAATTGAAGTGCGAGCGGGTCGGGTGCTGAAATGCCAAGAGAAGGGATTCAAGAGCGGTTTTCCCATGAGATTTTTAAATCCTACTCCAAGGATGATCGTGTAAGATGAATTCGCATTTAAGGGGTAAGTGGGCGCTAGCCGTAGCCGATAATTTTCGTAATCAAAGCTTACTGTGCAGGGAACAGACACGCCAGATACTGTCTCTTTAAAAGTTACATTTGCAGCGCCAACTGTTGAGGGAAGTAGGGCTTGGCTGAAGCTAGCCTCTGGAATGAAATCAGGGGCAACATCCGTGTAATTCTCTCCTGGGTAAACACGTCCCACCCAAGGCCCCGTCGTATCATTCATGTCTGCCGTAGCAAAGTAGCTTTCGTAAGGCTGGAACAAAGAAAGGTTGATGGTCTGTTGGGTAACATTGAGGTGATAGTTGTAATTGCCTGAATTCGCGGCTCTGTTGGCGAGATTTGGAGATGGCAGGAAAGCAATAGATTTGCGACCCGGCAAAATAGTCGTGCTTCCTGTAGCGGCGACCTCAGAACCGTCATTCATAATTTGGAAAAGGAAGTTTAACGGAATCGTCGTCACACTAGCAGGAAGGGGCTTATTAAGATGCAATACAACCGCAGCATCGGGATAGTGTCCGTATAATCCAGGTGCTGGCTCGGCGCTGACGACAAGCCAAGGATAGGAACCAGAGCTTAATGGATCGGTGCCTACTTTCAGCTCTAAAACATCACTAGCACCATCTCCATCGGTGTCCTTATTGAGATCGGAAGTTCCCAACTGCGCTTCAGCCCAAGCGCTCAGGCCATCACCGTCCTGATCGGGGCTGTCCAGCGCATAGCGGTAGAACATCCGCTTGGTTTCGGCATCATGTCCTATCGTCTCGGTATGAGCGGCTCCATTTCCCATGAAGGGCTCCCATTCGCCGAGACGATACCAATAGATTAAATCTTCACTGCATTCCAATTGATAGCGAATGCCGTTCACCGTGATTGGCAGGGTCAGCGTGGTGCTTCCCGCTACCAGAGATGAAGCGCGCGGTATGGTTTTTGCGGCTTCCACCAGAGCTTGCTCGGTAAGCTCTGCATAAGTGGCCACCGGATCGGGGATCGGGTCAGCAGCTTTGGCTACTCCAGCAAAGGCCAATATGGTGATGACCAAAACTCCTTTTGTAAATTGCCCGGTCATGTTCATGGCTTGGAGCCTCCTTGGTTCGGGCTCGTCGGCGTTTCCATCTTCCATAAATAAATGACCTTGGGCTTGGGAACGGGTGGATGGTTTTTTATCCACTGCTCCTGCGCCATGCGCTTTTGTTCACGCTCTAAGTATTTTTGACGCAAACTTTCCCGGTGGGCATCATAATAAACGTGCAGAGCGTCCAGCGCGTTGAGAATCGCTTCATCTGCCTCTGTGAAAGACTGATCTTCTTCAGGCAAATAAAAGACGGATAGATCGGAAGGAAAATCGCTAAGGGCGGGAATCTTGGAGGCAGCGTCAGGACGTTCCGCACTGCTTACATTGCCGACGGCAAACATGGTGGAATAGACTGTGTCGGCAGAATCAAAGGCCAGCAGTCCCGCGACAAGGTTGAAGTCGATATTGCTGTAGGCAACATGTGGTTTTCCGCCACCTGTGGAAGACCAGTGGATTTCACTGATGGAATGGTCAAAAACAGTTGCTCCCACCGATAGTTGATCGTGAGACTTGCCCTTGCGGGAATCGACTAGGGCTTGTTCCTCTGCGGTGAGCGGTGTAGGCTCGGCGACTGGGGGTTTGGTGAGTTTGGGGGGCGAGATTCGCTTATAAATCGTGGTATGCCCGTCATGGGTCAGCGTGTGTTGCTCCAGAACTCGATATGTTCCTGGTATGAGCTGGGGCTTGGGAGCTTCTGGCGGTGGTGTTCCAAGGTCATCAGCGGCGAAAACGCGCCTGTTACTCAGAGTCAGGATGCAAATCACGCTTGCACAAACAGGTAGAAATCGAATGAAGTTCATAAGCCTTTCAGAAAGGTCCGCCGTAATTCTGGATTCTGGTGCAGTGTGGCGTAAACGCCACCGAAATTCTCGACACATTGAGGGTTGAAATAACTTCCTGCGGATCAGCGGGAACATCGGTTTCAAGGGGTAGCTGAATTTGGTTCTGGTTACGGAACATTGTTCCGAATTCAGAACCGGATCAAGAGAATTTCAGTTTATTTCTACGGCACTTAATGCCGAGAGAACTCAAGAACCTGATTGGCCCCCAAATAGCCCGTATTCGGGTTGCTTGGGGGATGTCTCAGGAGCAGTTCGCGGCCCATTGCCAGCGCCACGGTTGGGATATATCCCGTGAGACTTTGGCGAAGATCGAATCCGGCATCCGATGTGTTACCGATTGCGAGCTGGTGCGAATCGCAAAAACTTTGAAGGTTTCTGTGCCGGAGCTTTTTCCGGTTAATAAGCGTTATCTTTTCAAGGTGGCGGGCAAATAATCAGAGTTGTGACCTTTATGCCTCAGCTCTCCCTTCCTTAAAGATGAGAGTAACATAAAGGACGTTATGTTACGTCATAGGGCGGTGAATCACATTCCTTTTCTGTGAAATAAGTGTTCGTATGATTACCATGAAAGGTGTGTTTTCATGCCTATTGCACATTCCCTAGAAATAATGTATCATGTCGGCTGAGGTAGAATTATGAGAGTCACGTTAGATATTACCAGCGAAGCGCATCGTCAGCTAAAAACGCTGGCCGCTTTTAGCGGAATGACCATGAAAGACTTTATCCTGAACCGTGCTTTAGGATCGGAAGCAGTGATCAAATCCGCCCGTGGGAAACCTGATGGAATGGATGAAACGGAATACTTGCTCAGCAGCCCTGCCAACGCAGCACGCCTTGAAGCAGCCGTGCACTCTGAAAAGAGAGTTTCATTCGCCACCGAGGAGGAACTGCGTAGTGCCATTGGACTTTAAACCTCAAGCAATGGAGGATTTGCTGTGGTGGATACAGACCGACAAACGAATGGCAGCCAAAATTGTAAAGCTCGTGATGGAATGCAGGGAAACCCCATTTACAGGCACGGGCAAACCAGAACCGCTTAAGCATCAATACGCTGGCTGCTGGTCACGCCGCATCGACCAGGAACACCGCCTTGTTTATCGTGTCGAGAATCAAACTTTGGTCATTCTTTCATGTCGTTTCCACTACAACTGACCACAGATCATGGGAGTGCTTTAGATGGGTGAATTAGTGGTATCGGTTGCAGCGCAAAGAATGTTGCCAGCAACCATCCAGCGGGAAGGCCCAAAGGCCGAGCGTCGGTTTTGGGAATTCTTTGGGGCGCAAATTCGCAATCCGAATACACGGGAAGCTTATTTGCGGGCGGTGACCCGCTTCTTTCTGTGGTCACACCGTCAGGGATTGAGCCTGCCGGATATTGAACCGCTGCATGTCGCCGCCTATGTCGAAACCTTGATGCTCACGGCCTCAAGACCGACCGTGAAACAACATCTCGCCGCCATCCGCATGATCTTTGATTGGCTGGTTACAGGGCAAATTGTGCCCTTCAATCCTGCCTCTTCCGTGCGCGGCCCCAAATACATCGTCAAACGCGGTAAAACCCCGGTGCTGACCGCAGAACAGGCCAGAACATTGTTGGATTCCATCAGCGTTGAAACTCTCCTTGGCCTGCGGGATCGCGCCTTAATCGCCACTCTGCTTTACAGTTTTGCGCGGATTTCTGCCGTGTGCGCCATGCGCGTTGAAGATTATTATCCGCAAGGCAAACGCTACTGGCTTCGGCTCCATGAAAAGGGCGGGAAGCTGCATGAAGTGCCTTGCCATCACAAGGCCGAGGAATACGTGGATGCTTATCTGGATGCGGCGAACCTTTGGGACACGCCCAAAGCACCGCTCTTCCGCACAATCCGAAAAAAGGGCAAAGAAGTTCACCTTACGGCCAACAAATTAACCCGCGTTGATGCTTACCGAATGATTTTACGGCGAGCAAAAGCCGCAGGGATCGACACCGCTACTTGCTGCCACAGTTTTCGAGCCACGGGCATTACCGTTTACCTTGAGAACGGCGGAGATTTGGAAACAGCGGCTCAAATTGCCGCGCATGAATCGCCGCGCACCACCAAGCTCTATGACCGCACCAATGATGCGCTAACGCTAGAAGAGATCGAGCGTATCAGGGTTTAAGAGATTACCTGTCGCTACGCTGGCAATTCGCCTTCATCCAAGGGCTTGCGGGCTGAACGCCGCACCGAAAGAATGACCACGGTTTTCTTGTGGACGGTGTAGTAAACCCTGAACTGGCCACGTCTTTTTCTGAATGGCATGAGCCGGATTTCACGGGTGAATTTCTCGCTTTCTGGTGCGACCGGATGTCCGAGAGGATACACCGTTAATACCTCTACTTTGGCGATCAATTCTTCCCGCCACTTTTCCGCTGCTTGCGGTGCCCGCTCCTTGATCCATAGATAAGAGTCTTCTATTTCCCGTTCTGCGCCTATCGTGTATTCAACCCGATACCCGCTCATAATTTCCGCAGCCTTTGATACACCGTTGCCGCATCAACTGTCTTGCCTGCTTCCATTTCTTCAAGACCGCGACCAATGGATTTGAGCGTTTCCAGTTCTTCTATTGCTTCCACCATTTGCTCATAAGAGTGCCTGCCCATCAACACGGCTTCAGCCTTGCCGTTGACTGTCAAGACCTCTGGCCTGCCTGTTTTGTTGACCCGCGAGAGATGCGCTTTCGCATTGCGCTGGAAATCTGTCAGCGGGTGGATGTCCTCAATATGTATCTGCATGGTTTTTCTCATGGTTTAAGCATTGAATCCCATGTTATCATAACTGACCTTGGAAAACAATAGTCATGATTTTCTCGGTGGGAAAAGCCTTTCCCTCGCGCCTACTTCGTGCGGCGCTACCCATTCCAACGGGGACACCCCGTAACGCCCTCTCGAATCCACTCCACCCTGCTACCACGAGCAATCCCGCCATTCGTCGGCGCGTTCGGGACAAGTCCCCCACTTTACCGCCAGACGGCCAGCTTGCTCCCCACCACCATCTTGAATCGCCGCGCACCACCAAGCTCTATGACCGCACCAATGACACGCTGACCCTAGAAGAGATTGAACGCATCAGGGTTTAATGAATTCCATCTCGCTACAATGGCATTCGCCCAGCCGCAGAACTTGGCTTTCTTCTGTTCTCTCCCAACTCCTTACCATGTCTCAACGCCAATAACCACAGCGGCTTGTTTTAGCTTGCCATCAAGCGTGGCTAGTGAAGCCCCTTCTTCCATAGCCAAAGCCAGATACAAGGCATCATAGAAGGAAAGCCCATACTGAATCGCTAAACCGTGAATAGAGGGAATCCTTCTAGCGCTGACATAATCAACAAGTGTAATAGGGAGCTCTTGAATCTGAGCGTGTGCAAACGCTGCTTGTGCGGGAGTGATTCGATTACGGCGAACCGCCGTTGCAATCGTGTTTCCGAACTCAATCAATAGGAAGGATGGGCTGATCAAAAGTGACCCTTGGGTTCCAAGCTTCAAAAGCCTTTGTGAGAACTCCGTTGACTCGTCAGGAAGGAAGAGCGGCACAAGCGCGGAGTTGTCCAAAACTATGCTCTTTACCACTTCAAGCCTTCTCTGGCCCAATCTTTGAATGTTTCACCCGGTTTGAGGAGAGACCCGCCATTACTTACTTCCGCACGAAATGCAGCCAGCCTCGCCAGCAACGCTTCCATCTTAGCAGGATCATTGTTCTCTTCTGCGTGTAAAAGTCTGGCGATGGGTTTGCCACGCATAGTGACGATGAATTCTTCTCCGAGCGATACACGCTTGAGCAAATCGCTAAAATGCGTCTTCGCTTCAAATGAACCTATTTCGATCATTTTCCCTCCTTGAACCGACTGGTTGCTTTAACTAGTGTATCATAAAACCATGATCGAAGTCAATACCTCATTATACATTGCCCTTATCAGCTAGTTCATATGATAAAAGCCATTTGCTCCATACCTGTCAACCTGCCAGCCGCCCATATGGTTCTCTCTCTTGGCATTTGGGGAGCCATTGTCCCCACTAGTTGAAAGACGAACTTGAATGATTATTCAACTGAACAGGCTAAATTTGAGCTCGAAACGTATTTACTTTGTCTTCACCTACAGTGACTAGGTATTTAAAATTACAATAATTATATAAATAATGATTGTAATTATAGCAAGTGTATTTATAATCAATACTATGAATGTAGTAGTAAATCTGGATCTTGCAAAAGAAATCGTTCGGTTGCGAACAACGCAAGTGGCCGATCCTGAAGGGGTTGCTCGCGATTATTGCAAATGGCTAAGCCTAGTCGCCAAGCATTCGGAAGAATCACAGGTGCCTAGCGAAACCATAGATGAAATGTGGCATATACACCTTGAAAACGCAAAGAAATACCGAGCAGATTGCACGCTGATTTTCGGCACAAAAGAACTCTTGCACGACACGACCGCACCAGAGCCAGCTCTTCAACAGGGATGGCAGAACACCCAGCGGAGATGGAAAGAAAACTACGGTGAACCCCTTCCAGGCTCACGGGCCTTTTGCAGAACAAACCTCGCGGCCACTAGAGGGGGGCGATAATCACCCGAAGAGTGGCTTATGTAGCCTCGTTGCGGTGCCTTTTAGGACATACCCTGGCTCAAGTTCAACAGCAACTGCCATCTCTTGCTTAAACCACCGTCTAACCACGGTGCAATTCATCACCAGAGTCTGCTCACGACATTCAAAATTGCCGTTACGAAGCAGAACCTCGAATTCCCTCACAAAATAGAGCTGAAAAGTCTGCGCCTTTCTTGGAACAAAGTTGATATTATCCGGATACTTAAAAAGTCGGTTGTAGCCACGATATAAGGGCTCACCCGTCTTAGTGTTTATCTTCTCAAATCTCACAAAGCTCAAATTAATAGCGCCTTCAGCAGGATAAGTGAAGGCAAGTAAACAGCGGGTTTCTGATGTCGAAAGATATACGTCGTCCTTATAAGGATGGAGGATAATGCTCCAGTCTCCCATCAAGTAGAACTTGAAGAGAACTCTGCCAGCTATTGTAGAGGCGCTAATTCCAATCCCAAAGATAGTGGTAACGAACTTGTAAACATATTCCCAAGGTATTCCTTTAGCAAACGCAGAGACCAATGAATTGGTGGCGTTTGAGAGGTAATCTAAAAACATGCGAACATCTTATTTAAGACGTTGGCAATATTAGCAGAACTAAATAGTTTGTCTAGTATTTACGGAACTTTTTTCGAGGCCTAGTTCATCCATGTGCAGCTAATGCAGTAATCGTGCTACACTGATATTTATGGGTTTAACACGGCAAGCTCCGAGATTTTTATTAGAGTCTGGCTTTGAATGCGTAACCAGCTGACGAGGAATGTTTTGAGAACCTTCACCCATGAGTTGCCTGAAAGCCCGCCTTTGCACACTCCCAACAACTCGTGCTACCAGCCAAAGAAAAATGGCGAGCACACTAGTTGCGGCAAGAATGTCAAACAAATGCATGATAAGATTAGTGACATCATAATATGCTTATAATTACTGTTAGCAAATCTTAATTATAAAATTTATCGCTAATTATTGCGGTCGTTCCTTAATCCACAGATAACCAGTGCGCTATATGAAGCGGAGAATTGCGATACGCATCGTCGCTGAATCTCTTGCCGACCCGGAATTGGACGTTGATCCAGGGATGCTTGGCAGAGCCCTCGCAGACATGGGCATCAAAGGAGCGCCCTACTCTCCCAAGGAACGCGAGGAAGCCGCCTCACCTGATGCCATTACCAAGTGGAAAGAATGGTATGAGGCAAATAAGGCGACGTTTGCTGCGCCGCCGACTCAATGATCCCGTTGTTTCGCACTGTCTTTCAAACCCCGCTGCGCTGCCTTGTTGCTGCCTGTCCTTGGAGCAGAGGTTGGTTTGCGCTTTTTTGCCTTTGCGACTTGCGGATTTGATTTGAGGATGAAATCAGGCAGGTATTTGGGCGCATCCCATTTGCCCGTCCATTCATCAGTCCAGTCATTAAGCTTCTTGATGAATTCTGGATTATCAATATTCGCCAGCACCGTATAGATTTTGTTGAGGACTTCTTTCATCAGCCGTGCCATTTCTTCATCGTTGAGGCGGCTAAGTTCATTCCACGGAATCTCACGATCAGGGGTGATGACCTTTACGTCCGAGTAGTCCCCCGTTTTTGAACGTGCTCCCGTCCCTTCATGGAGTTGCTCTAAATACGTTTGGCGCACACACGCGAAGGCGATTGCTCGGGCAAACTTTTTTGCTGGCTTGTCCATTCTATAGATTCTTACCAAATGCTTGAATGCGGATCAATAGGGTTGTTCGAGCTGTAGCCCTGACGTGTTGGGAAAAGACTTTCCCTCGCCGCTACTTCGTGGGCGGCTACCCTTTCTAACGGGGACACCCCGTAGCGCCCCGAAT
>JANYEC010000014.1 GCA_025363295.1 Akkermansiaceae bacterium | reverse complement strand
CTACGCTCCATCAGCCCAAATTCGAGTCCCTCGCCACTTCACCCTTGAATCAACATCCATGATTTCCTATCAATCCGCTGCATCTCTCCACCATAGCTTAGTTTAGCCATTGAGTGGTCGGATTTTCGGGGCCGCCTCAATGGGGCGGTGTAAGGAATTCTGTGTAAGTGCTTTTTGCCGATGTGCCTGAAACATTTGATCCATTACACATCCATGAAACCTAACAAAAAGGCGAACGACTCGCCCCCGCCCTCGGGTGCGGGTGGCTGGCCGGTTGGGATCAGCTCACGCACTTCTTCCACTTACCTAACTGCATTACACCAAAAAACTTACAATCTCAAAAGAATGAAAATAGGACTTTAAAAAGTTGGCCCGCTCTGTGCTATCCTCATACTCAGAAACCTATGGAAATGTTTAAGGGATACGACCCAGGTAAGTTTTACGACGAAATGTTCGGCGAGGACGGTAGTGTCCGTGGGCACTGTGCGCCGCTACTTCAAAAATTCGGTAAGCTCGATCAACGGGATTTCCTCGCGCGAAAGGCAAATTCAGAACTCTACTTTCTTCGGCAGGGCATCACGTTCAATGTCTATCATGACGATCAGGGCACCGAGCGGATTTTCCCTTTCGATCCGATTCCCCGGGTGATGCCCGCGAATGAATGGGAGCATCTTGAAGCAGGTCTCACTCAGCGGATTGTTGCCCTAAATCTTTTCCTGCACGATATTTATCACGACCAACAAATCCTCAAAGATGGGGTGATTCCGCGGTTCTACATTGAGCAAGCAAAACACTATCGGCCCGAGTTCCGCGGAGTTGACGTGCCGGAAAACATTTACATCCACATCTGCGGTAGCGATCTCATCCGGGGTGCTGATGGAAAGTATTACGTGCTCGAAGATAATGGTCGCTGTCCGTCTGGCGCGTCATACCTACTCGAAAATCGCAACGCGCTGAAGCGTGCGTTTCCTGGAATCTTTGAAACGATGGGAGTCCGTCCTGTGGATGCCTATCCGCGCGAATTGCTGAACATGCTACATCACATTTCGCCACGCCGCGAAGGTGATCCGGTGTGCGTGTTACTCACGCCCGGATGTCATAACAGCGCCTATTTCGAGCATTGTTATTTGGCCCGCGAAATGGGCATCGATATCGTGGAGGGCAAGGACCTAGTGGTCGTCGATAAGTTTGTTTACATGCGCACAACTCGCGGACTCCTGCGAGTGGATGTGATCTATCGCCGGATCGACGATGATTTCATTGACCCAGTGGTGTTCCGGAAAGACTCAGTGCTCGGCGTGCCAGGCCTGATGAATGCCTACCGTGCCGGAAACGTCGCGCTGGCAAACGCAGTTGGAACTGGGGTCGCCGACGATAAGGTGGTTTATTATTTTGTTCCGAAGATGATCGAGTATTACCTCGGTCAAGAGCCTATTCTGCCGAATGTGCCGACCTACCTCGCCTCTGAAGAAGCGGACATGAAGTATATTCTCAAAAACCTCCCCGAATTGGTCGTGAAAGCGGCTAACGAGTCCGGCGGTTATGGAATGCTGATGGGACCCACCGCCACCAAGGATGAAATCGCAGATTTCCGCGAGCGTATAATCGCAGATCCCCGGAACTACGTCGCGCAACCGGTGATTTCGCTCTCGCGCTCCCCCACATGGTGTGATGGAGCGATGGAAGGTCGTCACATCGACTTACGGCCTTACATCATCTATGGAGACGAAGTGAAAATCGTGCCTGGTGGTCTAACCCGTGTAGCTCTAACAAAAGACTCCCTGATAGTAAACTCCTCCCAAGGCGGCGGCAGCAAAGATACTTGGGTGCTCCGTGATTAAATAAACTGTTATGCTTTCCCGCGTCGCAAATACCCTTTACTGGATGGTCCGCTATGTTGAGCGGGCTGATAACCTCGCCCGGCTCATTGATGTCAATCAACAGCTTCTGTTGGATTATGAAAGGCTGGACACGGACCGCCTGCGCGGTTTCTGGCAGCCGATTATCTTGAGCACCGGAGATGAAGAGGCATTTAGCAAACTTTACAATGAAACCGGCAGCGACGAGGTGATCCGTTTCCTAACGGATGATCCACGCAACCCCAATAGCATCACCTCCTGCATCGCACTCGCACGTGAGAACGCACGCACAGTGAGAGACCAGTTGTCAGACGAGTTGTGGGAAGAGCTGAACGCGCTCTATCTTTTTTCCCGCTCCGACGAAGCCTCCCGCCTGATCAATCACGATCCACCGAGGTATTATGAAAATGTCAGAAGGTCGGCGATGACATTCCTTGGGATCGCCGCCTCGACCACATCGCGCAACGAAGCATGGGAGTTCATGGATCTAGGTCGGCATCTTGAGCGAGCGGATAAAACGACCCGTTTCCTCGATGTTTCGAGTTACCTACCCACCGCAAATGATGGGATGGAATCTCTCTCCGAGGAAACCCTGCATTGGACGGCAATTCTTCGATCATGCGGAGCGATGGGGGCCTTCCGGGCTTCACAACGCGAGATCAGCGCGCAAAGTGTAGTGGATTTTTTGATTTTCTCTAAAGATTTCCCTCGCTCGGTTCGCTACTGCATTGAGAAAGTGGATATCAGCCTGCACTTGATTTCTGGAACCCCTCGCGGTGCATTCTCTAACGAAGCGGAACGCGAATCTGGACGCCTTTTGGCAGATCTTAACTTCGGCTCCACGGAAGATGTGTTTAAAGCGGGTTTGCACGAGTATCTTGACGCGCTGCAGGAACGTTTCAATCACATCGGAGGCGAGATTTTTGAAACCTACGTCTTGATGCCGGAGCGTGTTCAACTGACTCCTGTCGCAAAGGCTCCCTCACTTTCCGCTGCGGCCTGGTGGCAGTGGGAGCAACAACAGCAACAACAGTGAGCGTCTCTGAGCAGTCGGTAATTCCGGCAGTTGGTATGAAACTTTCGGTGGTTCATCGGACGACTTTCAACTACGCCAGCGCGGTGACGCAGAGTGTCAATACGCTGCATCTTGAGCCGAGGACGTTTCCCTATCAGAAAACGATCAGTGCCCTGATTCGTGTCATTCCGGCAACCCGGGTGAAGCGGTTTACCGACCTATTTCAAAACATCACCCAGCACTTCGAACTGCCCGGTCCCCATACTCGGCTTGAGATTGAAAGCCGAATCAAAGTTCATAATCTGCCTTTGGATATTTCACTGAACAGTCGTGAGGCCACTTTGGATGCGCTCAATGATACTTCAGTTCGCGAGCAAACCTGGCAATATCTACAAGAGAGTCGTTGGGTCTCGCGCCATCCGGAAGTCTGGCGGCAAGCGGTGGATATAACCGCCGGATATACATCGATCTATAATCAGGCGCTGGCCCTCATGTCATGGGTCCATCGAGAATTTCGTTATGAACCTGGGTCCACGAATGTGAACACCCATCTTGAAGATGCGTTCGCAATGCGTTGCGGTGTGTGTCAGGACTTTACCCATGTGATGTTAGGGCTTTGCCGCGCTGTTGAAATTCCGGCTCGTTATGCATCTGGATATTTGTATAATGGCCCGAAAGATTCATTGGTAGGGGCACAAGCATCACACGCATGGTGCGAGGTTTATTTGCCGTGGGCGGGTTGGATTGGATTTGATCCTACGAACAATACGCTGGCTGATGAACGATACGTCAAAATCGCGGTGGGTCGCGACTATGAGGATGTTGCTCCAGTGAGAGGAAGCTATTGTGGCACCGGGCAGTGCCGCATGGAGGTGCAGGTAGAAGTCGCGAAGATCTAACGGAATTTGGGAGTTTCCTGGGTGGAGGGCAGGAGTGAGAAATTCCGGGTGAAGGCCGCAAAGGCGAGGTACGACCAGATGATCATGTAATAAGGCCCGTCAATCATTGGTTCGGAACAAGATGGGAGCGAAGTCCCGCAGATACCCGCGCCAGACGCCCCATTCGTGACTTCCGGCTGTTAGATTCCATTGCAGGTGGATGTCGTGTTGTCGAAGAAGCTTGTGAAATTCCTCCGCATCTTTGAGCAGGAAATCATCTTTGCCGATAGAGATCCAGAGCAGTTTAAGTTTGTCGTTCAGATTTTTGTCCTTCAGTGCGGGTTTCAGCAACTCTTCCGGATACGGAACGTAAGCGCTCATCCCCCCCACGTAGGCGAAAAGATCCGGGTGATTCAGCCCAATCTCCAGCGATTGCATTCCTCCCATCGACAGACCGTTGATCGCACGCCCGCCGGGCGTCGTAATTGTGCGGTAGTTTGCTTCTACAAAGGGCAAGATCGAGCCCAGCATATCCGCTTCAAATTTGATGAAATTCGCTTTATGGTCGCCTTCCTCTTCTTGGAGATCGGCGTGCCCGTCCGGCATTACCATCAGCATAGGCACGGCTTTTCCCGCTGCGATTAGATTATCGAGAATGAGGTGCGCATGTCCGAATTCCGTCCAGGTGGCTTCGGTATCGCCCGTGCCGTGAAACAGATAGAGAACTGGATAGTGTTTCCCCGCATCCTGTTCATAGCCCGGCGGGGTGTAAACGCGCAAGCGGCGCAGTCGTTTCAGTGGTTCTGAAAAATAAGTCTGCAAGTGGACCGTCCCGTGGGGGATATTACTCCACTGATAGAAAAGTGGTGTGTTGCTTGTGATCTCCAGTGCACTCGTGTCCGGGTTCCGTTCTGGCTTCAGTGACGGATTCGAGGGATCGAGCATCTGCTCGCCATCGACTACGAAGCTGTAGTCATATATTCCCGGGTCCATCGGTCCCTCTGTGACTGACCATATTCCCTTGGGTCCACGCTTCATTTCCACCATGGTGCGTTTGATGCCCTTGAGCATCACGGATTCGGCTTCCGGATCCTGATAGCGAAAAACGACCCGTCGGTCCTCAAGCACTTGGGGAGATTCTGGTGGCTCACGCCCCTGCACCTCAGCAAACATCACGATTGCAAGGATCGGGTGCAACAAATGGGAAATGATAGTTTTGTTAGACCCCTCCATCGTTTGAGTTTCATCCAGTTCAGCGATACCCGCTGGCATTTCCGTCTTTGCATTTTCCAAATCGGCGATTGATTCTGGGCTATCCTGCCTCAATTTAAAATGGTTTTCTGATTCCTAGCCATGCGGCGGTGATGGCGGCGAGAATGCAGAGGATCAGCACCACGGATGCGGGCATGACCTTGCGCTTCGAAAGGGCGGGGGCCACCCCAATGAATAGCCAGAGGCCCAATTTGACCATCCACCAATGTTGACCCATGGGCGGTTTTTTCAACATCGCAAAGCCGACGAGTAGGATCAGCAGGAGGGAGACGCCGTGAAGGATGGAAGCTCCTTTTTTGCCGGATCCGCCAAGCAAGATGGCCCCGAGGGAGGTGAACAGCGCGATCACGCCGGCAATGTGAATTGTTTGAAGCAGAGGAAGGTTCATTTGGGTGTTAGTTTAGTTAGATAGTTGGATGATAGATAGAAATGATTCGTAAAAACAGGATGACAATTGCTGTGATCAAGGGGTGGTTTGATTAGGCAGTTTTCCCGTCGGCCTTGGGTTTGCGGAACTTAGGCGGCGTGGGTGTCTCGTTTGGCAAAATCTTTTCCACACACTCTCTAGGCACCCATCCGCGAGTTTTAGTGGCGAAGGCGACGTAAGTCCAGTCCCCGGATTCGCGGATGATTTCACAAAGTGAGCCTGGAGGCGCATCGATCACTTCCGGCGAGGTGCGGGCGGCATCCGCATGAAGCACGGAGTTTTCGGAAATGATCACCGCCTGGTGTTCCATTGATGCAAACTCCGCGTCATTTGGAAAATAACGCCAGCCCAGTATTCCCACTGAGGCAATCATAGGGCCTAACACAAAACATCCCACCGCAGCGATGCGCACCCACGCGCCACTCCGGGTGGCGGGAAAAACTAACAATGAAAGACCACATAGCCAAAGTCCGCCCCACCACATGGCTTTCCATCCGGTGAGCGGCAGCTTTGTTAGGGCATATTGGAAGTCCGGGCGCTGAATGGTGATCGAACCGTATTTTCGCTCAATGAATCGCAAGTTCTGGCGAGACTCCTCGTGGCTGGGATCACGGGTCAGCGCGCGGCGGTAATAGAGGGCCGCGTAACCCGGGGCAGCAGACCTGTAACAGGCATTCCCGATGTTATAAAGAGTATTGGCTGAGAGTGTTTCGTATTTTCCCGCGCTCAACCATATTTTGATCGCATCGTCATACTTGGCGGAATCGTAAGCCTCCCGGGCATCGTGAGCCACATCGGCCGCCCGCGCCGGGATGGTGCTGCTACCTAACAAGACTAGAGCGAGGCAGGCCAGCGCCGCCTTGCGAAGTGCTTTTAGGATGGCTGTGCGGCGGCTTGAATCGAGCACTGCTTGGGGTTTCTCGCTGCGGAAACAAACGGCATCGCGCTCGGCGAGAATCGTTAGAATTTCTGATTGCTGATTTCCACCCAGCCAGAGTTCGATATAATTTCCTGCTGCTCTAAGGAATTCCACATCGTTTCGAACATCCGTTTTTGCGATTAACTTGAGTGCTTCCATGCGCTTCACCCGCGTTGGGTCTTTTTTCAAGCGCGCGGAATAACGTATCCACAGCGCTCTGGCGATTAGCCCCAGTGCGATTAATCCACCCATGAGATTGCCGATCCAAAGAGGAAGCGCCCCGGTGGTCTGCACGGTGAGTTGCGCGGGGGGAATAGCTGCTAGAATGTCAGTCATGCGTTCGATCGGCACTGGCAATGACTGGACGACCCCAGCCGACGCGATTTTTGGGGCGCTGCCTGGGATCATGTTCAAGGCAATTGGCTCGGTGGTCACGGTCTTATAAGTCTCTTCTTGCGGGTCGAAATAAACGAGGCGGAACGGGGGCACCTGCGGCTTGAGTTCGAGCGGTCGCATGAATTGATGGAACACAGCATTGCCAGAAAGTTGGCGGCGCTCATCACCGCGCTGATCAGTGGTGGGTTCGTAAATTTTCCAACCCGTGGCGTCGAGGAGTTTGGGTGCGCGAAGCGTGTCAAGATTTCCACTGCCAGAGACTAGCAGATCAATGGAAATGGGATCGCCTTCCTTCACCTCCGTGGTGGCCGTGCTAGCGCTTACACGGAAGTTCCCCACGGCATTATCGAAGCCCTCGGGCGCACCGTCAGGCAGTTTTTTTGCGTCGAAGTCCAGTTTAGGCACTTCCAGATAGACATCCATGTATTGGCGGACCGGATAGGGATTCATCACGACCTGCACCGTTTTCAGCCGCACCTTGGCCGGGCCGATCGCGACTGTTCCGGTGCGGGTGGCGTTGATCGTACTTGGGTAGGCCACGGAAATATAGCGCTGTCCTAGCAGGTTGACCTGACTTTGCATGGGGGAAGGTTGGAATCTCCATGCCGTTAGACCGTCTCGCTGAAAATCAGGGATGCCCCAATCGGCCACATTCAGAGTGTCAGGAATGAAAACTTTGATTTCGGTATAGGTGGTTTCTCCTTCATAGAGTTCCTTCTTCATTGCCCGGAATGAACTGGCGTATCGGACCATCGTGCCTTGCACCTCCAACTCAGACCATTGGAGGTCATCCGGATTAAACACTCTGAACTCTAGCGGCTCAGTATGGGTTGGCAAACCTCCCACCATGACCTCGATTGGCGGGATCACATAGTCACCCACCTCATAACTCGAAACGATGTATTCAAAAACATATTCCAGTTTTCTCCCCGGCAGCATCCGGGTCTGGGGGCCTCTCCCTGCTGACTGAATCAATAAACTTTTCACAGAGGTGATGACCGGAAGTGACTTTGGCTCGCCACCGATGATGGAGACCTCTAACAAAGCCTGTTCGCCCCGTGCGAGAAAGCAGCTCGAAAGCTGGCTGGAGGTCTGGCCGTTGATGCAAAGGATGAGACACAGCCATGCAAAGGCGGCGGGAAATAAGCGAAAATGAGTGAATCGGATCATGCTATTACCAATCTTCTTTAGGGTTTTGGAACTCGTAACGCCCCGGGCTGAGCGGGCCTTTTTCGAGGTCTGCATTTTCTTTTAGAATGCGCCGAGCACGGTCCGCAGGGCTTTCGTTAGGGTCTTTTTCTCCGTTCTTTGAATCATTCTCCTTGGAATCCTTCTTTCCGCCTTTTCCGTCTTTTTGATCCGGTTTGTCGCCCTCTTTGCCGGGTTGGTTCTCTGGATCACCCTCTTTTTTGCCGCCCTGTTTCTTCTTTCCTTCCTGATTGCTCTCGATGTCGTTAGGGTCACCCTCCCCGGGATCGCCCTTGCCTTTCTGCGGCTCGCCCTGTCCCTGTTGGGGTTGAGGCATGGCTTCTTCCGTTTCTTTTTTTTCCTCTTCCAGCAGTTCCTGTAGACGCTTGAGATAGGTGATAGTCAGGTCTCGGTTCTGTTGGGCCACCTTGTCCGATGGCTCGAAAACCAAAGCAGATTTAAAATGCCTCACCGCATCCACCCAGTTTGTGATGAGTGACTCTACGCGGACATATCCGTTAGCCTCGCCCTCCTCAGGGGCTTCCGACTCGCGGAGTTTTGCCAGCATTTCTTTGACCAGCGTGTCGAAGCGGTTGAGGTCCGGCAATGCGGCAGGGCTGTTTGGATAGGCTTCTGTGGAGAGACCTTGCCAACCCAGTTGAAACAAGCAGTTCCCCATGCCCAGATGGGCGTTTTGTTGAACCTCCCTGCTATCTGATAGAAGACTTTGGCTGAACGCAGTGCGGGCACCGCGGAAATCTCCACTGCGGTAGGCTGCGGTGGCCTCTCCGAGGCGGTAGCGGGTCGCTAGATCCGAATTTTGCGCGGTTTCCGCTAACTGGTGATAGGATATTTGCGCTTCCTCGTTGTTTTTTTCGATCAATTCTGCCTTCGCGTGGGAGGCATCACTGGCTTGAACTTGGCCGGGTATGAAACCTGCACCCGCAATCAGAACCGCCAGTTTCACCGCTTTCCAACGGGTGCTAGCGGTGATGGAGATCATGAGAAATAGAATCGCAGGAAATAACAGCCATTGATAGAACTCGATGGAAATTCGACGATCTCTGCCTTTCATCTCGAACGCGTCCAAATCCTGTACTACGGATTTCACCATTTGTGGAATATCCATGCCCGACCCCGCCAGCGCGAAACGCCCCTTGGTCTGAGCGGCGAGCTTGCGCATCACTTCCGCCTGCAGGCGGCTCACCACGGGTTTGCCGCTTTGATCCACCATTTGGCCGTTAGGGAAATCAGCATTGGGGACAAAGCCGCCATCTTCTGTGCCCACTCCCACGGCCAAAATATAAACTCCGGATTTCTCCGCTTCTGCGACCATTGCATCGAGATCGCCTTCATGCTTTTCACCATCGCTCAGGATGACTAAGGCGTTATTTTTCTGGCCGGTTTTCTTGAGTGTCTCGGTGGCCAGATGCACCGCTGATGCTAGGTCCGACCCACCCTTGGGTGCCCAGGTTTCATCCACCTGTTGCACGGTTTCCCGCACAGCGCTGTGATCGACTGTTAGAGGAGCGTAAAGATAGGCATCCCCAGCAAATCCGATTAAGCCAATGCGTTCGTTCGGCATTGCTTCGAGCAGTTCGTAGATAACCACTTTGGCTTGCGCCAGTCGATCCGGTTTTACATCGCTCACCCGCATGCTGCGTGATAGATCCAGCGCGATGAGCACGTTGCGGCCCATCGTCTTTTCCGTTTTAACACCAGCATCTCCTTGCGGGCGGGCGAGGGCGATGATGATCGCGGCGCAGGCGGTGAGTAGGAAAAACAGTGCGACCCAGCGGGGCAGGGAACTGCCACGCTTGAGCAGTGTACCACGCAGGCGCGGGGCCACGAACGCCTCCCATTGCTGCTTCCGCAGGCGGGATGCTAGTAGCGCCCCAATCCCTATCAGTGGGAGCAGGATCAACAATACCAGCCAGCCGGGTTGTGCGAAACTCATCAGGATGTCAATGGGGGATTGAGGGCGAGGAACAGGGCAGAGGCAAACGCAGCAAGTAAGATTGCTGCTAGAAACCAAGGAAATAACTCGGTATCATCAATCACCGTGAGGCTTTTCGCATCCGTTTTTTCTAACCGATCAATGGTTTTGAAGGTGCTCTCCAAAGTGGCGAGATCCTGTGCCCAATAATGTTCGGCGCCCGTCATTTTTGCGATTTTTTCCAATGTCGGTAAGTCGAACTCCTGATAGGGAAATCGCTGGATCGTCTGGTCCACGCGGCCCTCCGTGGTGCCGATGGCCACGGTGTAAATTTTGATGCCCAGAGTCTTCGCGTGCTCTGCGGCTTCGAGCGGGGAAATTTTCCCGGAGTTACTCGCGCCGTCGGTGATGAGCACGATGACCTTGCTCTTGGCATCCCGTGCTTCTAACCGGACCGATGCGGCGGCCAGCGCGGAACCGATCGCCGTGCCTTGTTCCTTGATCGTGCCGCGGTCTGCCTCGTTTAGGCGGATTTCATCGAGCGCATTTCGCAGCCATTGATGGTCCAGCGTGATTGGGCTGGCGTCGCGCGGTCTGCCGGCGAAGGCGACCAAGCCCATTCGGTCCTCCGGGCGGCGGCTGATGAAATCGTCCACGACGCGCTTGGCGACTACGATTCTTTGGACGTGCTGCCCGCGGTCGATGAAGTCATCGATTTTCATAGAAAGCGAGACATCGAACGCGATCATAATATCGATCCCGCTGGCTGTCCGGCTCTGGTATTCATTTCTCCATACTGGGCGTGCCATCGCAGTGATTGCTAACAACAAGGCGACGAATGCCAGTGGCAGGCCGACGCTCCATGCCGTCCGGCGGACACGCGTGCCTAGGCTTACTAGTACGGATAAATTAGGAAAAAGCACTGCGGCATCGGAGCCTCGCCCACGCCTCAGCAGCAATAGCAACGCTGCCGGGAACAGCAGCAGCAACCAGCCGGGCTGGGCGAAGTGAAAGTGTTCGAAAAAAGCACTCATGCCGCGAATCCATGGTGCAGGGTTTCTAGCAACAAGCGGCACTCATCCACCACTAACAGGGGGGCCGTATCCGGGACACTCGCCGCATATTTCAGCGAGGCGAGGCGCGCGAACGCGGCTTCAGCAGCTTGGCGGGCGTCCGGCGTAAATGCTTTCAATCCATCATGGCGGGAAATGAATTCCTCATGCGTTTCAAACAGCGCCGGATCATTCGCAGCGCTTGATAGATATTTCCGCAAGATCAATGATGTTAGGACCGCTGCATCGCGGCCTTGTGTAACGTTGATCTTGTCGAGTGAAGTAACCGCATCCAGATAGGCCGCATTCCGAAGGGCGTGCGGATCTGGTGTGAGCTTTTTTCTTTTCCAGAAAATGAGACATAGCGCTAGCACAAGCAGCAGCGCCACAGCGGAAGGGAGCATCCATGGCTCCACTTGCGAATCCGGGACCAGAGCCTCGGGGTGCACGGGTTCCATAAGTTCAAAACTGACGCTCTTCGCTTTCATCCTGAGCGTTTACGGCTGCGTTTTTTCAAGAGCTGGTGCAGCGCTAGCAAGGTGTCACCGTCGGTGCTTAGATCTGCGGAGTCGATGCCATGCTTCTTGAAAACCGCCGTCACGCCTTCCTGTTGGCGGCGCGTGAGTTTGGCATAGCCCATGCGTAGGTTCGCGTTGTTCGTATTGACACATGTTTCAAATCCCGTCTCAGGATCGATCATCACTACTTTGCCTGCTTGTGGCAGCTTGGCCTCTAGCGGATCAAGCACGCGCAGCACAATAGTCTCATGTTTCCGGGCCAGTTTTCCCAGTGGTTTTTCTAACGATTCGGAGAAAAAGTCGGAGATCATAAAGACCAGTGATTTCCTGCGAAGTGTGCGGATGAGGAAATCACAGGCCTCCGCTACCGAGGTACCTGGCTTGTCCGGTCTCGCCACTAAGATTTCACGGATCATCCGCAAAAGGTGGCGGCTGCCTTTTTCTGGCGGTATAAATAACAGCGGCTCTTGTGCAAAAATGAGCAGCCCTACCTTGTCTCCATTGTGCAGCGCACTGAATCCTAACACCGCAGCCGTTTCCGCTGCGATCTCGCGCTTGCTGAGGGAAATGCTGCCATAGTCCGCCGAGCCCGAGACATCCACCGCCATCACCACGGATAACTCCCGCTCTTCGCGGAATTTTCTAACGAACGGTGCGTTCATTCGCGCTGTCACGTTCCAGTCGATGAAGCGCACCTCGTCCCCGTGTTGATATTCCCGGAAGTCATCGAAGTCCAAGCCCTGTCCCCGGAACGAGGAAAGGTATTCGCCGGAGAATGACTCGCGAACTAAGCGCCGGGCCTTGAGCTCCAGCTTGCGCACGCGCGCCATCATCTCCTCGATCTGTTCGTCCGTTAGCATCTCAATAATTTCAAATTTGAAATCTCAAATCCGCTAAGGCACCGGCACCTTCATCATGATCCGTTCGATGATCGAGTCGGTCGTCATTTCCTCTGCCTCCGCTTCATACGTGAGGAGAATCCTGTGGCGCAGCACATCGAGCGCCATGTCCTTCACATCCTGCGGCGTGACATAGGCCCGGCCCTGCATGAATGCTCTGGCACGTGCAGTAAGTGCTAGATTGATCGTGCCCCGGGGCGAGGCACCGGCGCGCACTAGGTTTTTCAACGGTGCATCGACCAAGCTGGGGAAACGCGTGGTGTGGATGATTTGCACGATGTACTTCCGGATGGCCGGATCGATATAAACTTGGTTTACCAGCTCCCTCGATGCCGCAACTTGCTCAGGCGTGGCGACTGTCTTCGTCTGATAGGGTGGTGTGGAAGTGGCCATGCGGTCTAGGATTATCAGTTCCTCGTCCTTGGTCGGATAGCCCACCGTTACCTTGAGAAGAAAACGATCTAACTGCGCTTCTGGAAGCTGATAGGTTCCCTCCTGGTCGATTGGGTTTTGCGTCGCCAGCACTAAGAACGGCTGGGGCAGGGGATACGATCGGTCGCCCAGAGTGACTTGGCGTTCTTGCATCGCCTCTAACAGGGCGGATTGCACTTTCGCGGGTGCACGGTTGATTTCGTCTGCGAGAATAAGGTTGTTAAAAATCGGCCCCAGCTTCGGCTCGAAGCGGGTGTCCTGCGGGTGATAGACCATCGTCCCCACCAAGTCTGCGGGCAGGAGGTCTGGGGTGAATTGGAATCGCGCGAACGAGGCATCCAGCGAGCCGGAAAGCGCCTTCACTGCGAGCGTTTTCGCTAAGCCCGGCACCCCCTCCAGTAGAATGTGGCCATTGCACAGCAGGCCGATCAACAAGCGGTCCACGAGCCGCTCTTGGCCGACCAGCACCTGCCCCATTTCGTCCTTTACCGCCTGAATCCAGCCGCTGGTTTCCTTGATTTGCTCTTGCAGAATATCCGTTGTCATCGAGTTCGTGATGGAGTCTGCCATGCCACCGCATCTGTGCAATGGGCAATCCGCCAAAAATTGCAACAAATCCATGAGCCCCAATGGGATGCAAACTACCCTCTGATTGCCTAATCTCGGATCACTTCGCTGCACGCTGGGCAGGCAAGATGCCGCAGTTTTTCACGAATTAATCCGCTAGAGAATTTCTTTGACGAATGAGTCACGACGAAAAATCGTGAAGGCTTCGGGTTCCTCGCCAGTGCCGAGGAAACGGGTGGGGATTTTCAGCTCGTCTTGGATGGCGACGGCGATGCCACCTTTGCCGGAACCGTCGAGCTTCGTGACGATGAGGCCGTCGAGCGGGCTGGCTTTGTGGAATTCTTTGGCCTGTTGGAGAGCGTTTGAGCCAGTGGTGGCATCGACGACTAACAGAGTGAGGTGGGGTGCTGTCTCGTCTTGTTTGGCGAGGGTGCGGCGGATTTTTCCGAGCTCTTCCATGAGATTATGACGCGTGTGGATGCGGCCAGCAGTATCACAGATGAGAAACTGAGTTTTCTCCGCAATGGCTTTCTGATGGGCGTGAAAACAGACGGACGAGGGATCAGCGTTAGGGTTGCCTTTTACGACTGGAATTTTCAGGCGGTCGCCCCAGCGTTGGAGTTGCTCGACGGCGGCAGCGCGGAAGGTATCGGCGGCGGCGAGGATGACGGAGTGATTGCGTTTGGTGAGCCAGAGCGCAAGTTTGGCAGAGGATGTCGTTTTCCCAGTGCCGTTCACCCCGACGACGAGGATCACGAAAGGTTTCCCATCCGATCGCGGGGTGGGGGCGAGGAAATCGGCGTCAAGCTTCTCGGCGAGTTGGCGGCGGGTAATTTCCACCACGTCGTCGGCAGAGACCTCGCGACCGAGATCACGAAGCTCCTTGATGATGGAGGTGGTGAGCCGGATGCCGATGTCGGAGGAAATGAGATCGGCTTCGAGTTCGTCCCAATCGATTTCCGCCCGATTGGTGACTTTGTTGAAAAGAGATTTGAAAAAGCCAGCCATGTGGCGCGGAGACTAGGAGAGTCCCGAGTCCAGAGGCAAGAGCGATCAAGGGAAGATGTGTCGCGGCGCTTCTTCCTTCTTGTCTCTGGAGTCTGGAATCTCAAGTCTCCGGCGTGCCTAAGATCCGTGTGCTTCCCGATATTCTCGCCAGCCAAGTGGCCGCGGGCGAGGTGGTGGAGCGCCCAGCATCCGTGGTGAAGGAATTGGTGGAAAATAGCATCGACGCCGGGGCGCGGGAAATCCGGGTGGATATGGATCAAGGTGGTGCGGCATTGATTCGGGTGAGCGATGATGGCTGCGGGATGTCGCGCGAGGATGCGCTGCTTTCGTTAGAGCGGCATGCGACGAGCAAGCTGCGAACGTCCGCAGATCTAGCAGCGATCCGGACCTTGGGATTTCGCGGGGAGGCGGTGCCGAGCATTGCGAGTGTTTCGCGTTTCCGGATGGTGACGCGGGAAACCGATGCGGTGGCCGGGACGGAAATTCTGGTAGATGGAGGGAAAGTGCGAGATGTTAGGGACGCCGGTTGTGCGCCAGGCACGGTGATCGAGGCGCGGGCTTTGTTTTTTAACATGCCTGCGCGGCGGAAATTTTTGAGGGCGGAAACCACGGAATCGGCGCACGTGGAGCACCAACTCCGCTTGCATGCGCTGGCCGCGCCGAATGTGCGTTTCCGGCTACGGCGGGATGACCGCGAAATTTTCGACCTGCCGCCTGCTGCCAAGGCGTTAGATCGGGTGCGGCAGATTTTGGGAAATGACTTAGCGCGTGAGCTCGTCGCGTTGCCACTCACGCATGGAAACGGGATTTCTGTGGAAGGCTACGTGTTGCCCGCTCGCCACGCGCGGAAGGGACGGCGGCACCAGTTTGTTTTCCTGAATGGCAGACCGGTGGAGGATGCGGTGATTTCTAGGGCGCTGGCCGAAGGATTTCGGGGGGCCATCGCCGATGGAATGTACCCGGCGGCTTGGTTGTGGTTAGATGTGGAGCCGACTTTGGTGGATGTGAATGTGCATCCGGCGAAGCGAGAAGTTAGATTTCATCGGCCTCACGATGTCCGTGACGCGATTTTGCAAGCAGTGGCAGAAGGTCTGCGGCCACCCGCGCCGAAAATTTCTCCGCAAGTGGATTTTGCGACGGTGGAGGTGGTTCCGGAAAATGAAGGGAAATCAGTCTCGGTGCAGGTCATGCCAAGTTTTCACGCGCCACCGCCTCTGCTCCCGGAAATGGAAAATGCTGCACCTGTGGCTGTCGGCGGCGTGGAGGAAATGCCCGTCGCTGCGAATGGAACCGGGTTCCGGATCATTGGGCTATTGCACCACCGCTTTGTTTTGTTAGAGAGTGAGGATGGGCTGGTTTTGTTTGACCCCAAGGCGGCGCATGACCGGATTTTTCACGAAAAACTGCTCAGCCAGCATGCAGCGGGTCTTGAAACGCAGGGATTGCTCGTGCCGGTATTGATCGAGCTCGACCCCCGTGATGTCGATCTGGTGCTGCGTGAGCGAATGTCCTTGTTAGATTCTGGGATCGAGGTGGAAGCATTTGGAGGAAACACGTTGCAAATTAGGAGTTTGCCAGCGTGCTTGCCGGTGGAGGATCCTCGCTCATTTCTTTGTGCGCTGCTAGATGAGCTGCTCCACGACCCCTCGCCCGGCGCGCGTTTTGCTTTTGATCGGCTGGCTAAGGTCTTATCGAGACGGGCCGCCGCGCTGGTGCGGCCTCGGCTGGCGGAAACTCAGTCACTTCTAGCGGATTTATTCACCTGCGATCTGCCCTATTGCGCATCCGACGGAAGGCCTACACTTACCGAGTTCGGCATGCGCGAGCTAGAGCGCAGATTCGGGATTGGGAAAGGGGATTCGAGCGCACCGCTTGGGCGCGCGGGCAGCGGTGGGCTTTGTGTGGATTCACCATGATGTATTGCGAGACAAATATGTTAGAATATCTCGAACGCCATTCGGCAGCTTAAACTAACAAAACACCCGATGGACTTATTTGGAAATGGCCATGAAGTGAACTTGCTGCCCTGCGATGGCACGGTGAACTACCACGGATGCATTTTCACGGCGGATGACGAGCGAAAATATTTCGATGCACTGCTGCACCACATTCCGTGGCAACATGACGAGGTGGTGATTTTTGGCAAACGCATCGTCACGGCGCGTGAAGTCGCATGGTATGGTGATTCTGGATTTGCCTACACTTACTCGGGGACCACAAAACAGGCACTCCCTTGGACCGCGGAGCTTTCGGAGCTCAGGCACACGGTGGAACGTTTAACCGGAATGCACTTTAATTCCTGCCTGCTCAATCTCTATCACCATGGCGGTGAGGGGATGGCTTGGCACAGTGATGATGAGAAATCTCTGGGAGAAGAACCCTGCATTGTATCCCTCAGTTTCGGGGCGGATCGGAAATTTTCATTCAAGCACAAGCGGGCGAAGCTAACGGTTTCCCTGATTTTGCAGAGTGCGAGCCTGTTAGTGATGAAGGGTGCCACGCAGGCAAATTGGCTGCACAGTGTACCGAAGTCGAAAAAAGTCACGGCCCCCCGAATTAATCTAACATTCAGGAGGATGCTGCCGCAGCGCGGGGCGTAATTAGAACGTCCAAGCACAGCCGAGCGTAAATCCCAGAGCGTCAATTCCCGGATTCGGGTCGGTCATGCCGAGATTCGAGTGGTGGATAAAATAGAGTCCGCCGAGCAGGGAAATATCTTTGGTGATTTTTTGGCGTAGGCCGAGCTGGCTGAACCAATTGAACGTGAAATCCTGACCTAATCCTTGTTCGCCTCCTGAACTATCAGTCCACCCGAAGCCTCCTCCTAAGGAGAAAAATAACGAGGTTTTCTGCGAGGGGAACCAATACTCGACCGAGGGTGCCGCAGAGAGGCCCACATATAAGCTTTCTGGGCCAGCAGTGATAGATTCAAACAATGCCGAAAAGCGATTCCTAACAACTAGTTTCGCGCCCGCCTCATCTTCCCAAAGAGTCCAGGCTACGGGTGAACGTAGGGTCAGTTGGGTGGGAATGATCTCGTAATTAATATCGGTGTTGCTGCCGATGTTCCAAAGATAGCCGCTCTCTAATGTCCATTCCCAAGTGTCTGATGGATGCCCTGTCGTCTCATTGGCGTGCAGCAGGGGGGCGAAGATGACGAGGAAAAGAAGTGCTTTCATGGTCATTTTCTACCGACTCTGAAGAGGCGGGTCCAGCAGCTTCTTGCCGCTCTCAATATTCCTCTTCTTCCTCATCGCCGGGAACGGGAGGGATGATGTCCTCGCGCATCAACAGACGCGTGATGTCGAGATCATCGAGCAGGTCGCCCGGTGTATCTCTAACAATCGCCGCATACGGTGTGAGCCGATCCAATTCCGCGATCGCGCAATGGACCATCGAGGAAATGATGTCCGAGTCGAACTTTTCGCGTTCGAAGAGATTGGTAATACGGAAAACGAGAAATTCGCGGTCCATGTCATACTCGAATCCTCCGAGTGTGAGTTGTTTATTCGCGCGAGCCAACAGCTCTAACACGACCGGCACATGCTCGTCGTCGAGCGGCATTTTCGATTCAGAAACCACCGATAAAGCGTTCAACTGCGGATACGCTTGGACAATCATGTCCACGCGTGTGTGATGCGCATCGAAGCCAGCGCGCAGGACGTCGCGGCCTTCGACAAGTTCGCAATGCCAACTGTTTTGGCCAAAGGTTTCTTCCACCGAGAGAATCTGTCGTGAGTGAGGGCGCATGATCGGAATGTCGAATTTCAGCCGCTGTGGCTGCCCGGAGATAGTCTTCCCATAATGGCCTTGGCAAGCAAGCTCCGGCGATCCGCACGAATGGGTGTGAGGGAAAGGTGAATGCCCGATGATTTCTCCGCGTTGTGATGGAGCGTAAGCCGGGTCATTTTTTCATTCACCTCGGCAGCCGACACTTCCTGCCAGGTCACCAAGCGCATCCCACTTGCGGGCCGGAAAAATGGGAAAATTTCGATACCAAGCGGAGAAAGGATCAGGTAAGCGTGACGTGTTAGATCTAATGCTAGTTTCGAGGTGATTCCTGATAGAATTAATGGAAGTAATGTCCACGCGGGATGCGGCAGGATGGGATTGATGTCACGGTAAATGGCGGTGGCGAGAAGCGTCACGGAAATGGCAGCCAGCACCGCAGCGATCACCCAGAAAATGGCGGCTTGCCCAGAACGGGTGAAGCGCAGCTCCTTTTCCGGTGATTGAAGTTTGCCTGCCATCGTGAAATCAACCCGCCAATTCGCCGACCGCCTGTTCGGCTGCCGTTAGTTCTTTTTCGAATACGGATAGATCGAAACCGCGCGATTCCATCGCATCCGAACTCTCACAGGAACCGATGAGCGAAACAATCCGCTCCAGCCCAAAGAGCGAGGCACCGCCTTTGCATCGATGTAGATCATCTCGCAGGTGCGAGAAATCTCCCGTTTCGACCAGCGATAGCCAACCCGTCATCCGGAGGCGCGTGTCATTAAAAAAATCGAAGGCGAGCTGTTTGAGCCCGTTGACATCGCCGTGGGCCATTTTCAAAAAGTTACTCGCATTGATGGTTAAGAGATCGTCGTTCACTACCCGAGATTAATCATGAATCATTCGAAAATCAGAAGGCAATAATCGCGTAGTGTTCAAGCGTTCACAATGTCTTCGTTTTTACACGAGCGAGCTCATTTTCAAGGGCTTCTATCAGTTCTGTTTTGTCAGTGGCACGGGCGAGTTGCAGTCTAAGGCTGAGTGTCTCCGGCAGAGCGAGCTCGATGGTATCCATCGAGCCAATCCACTCGACGGCCGCTGGGTAGTCGCCGATGGCAAATGCTCCTTCCGCTTGTTCGAGACGTGTGGGAGCAACTGGGTCCAGTGGTTTTTCGCGATAAACCGCCCAGCGTGCTTGATCGGGCAAATCACCCGGCGCATCCGGGCCATCAATTTGCTCCAAATACACAAAATCATCCCCGTCCTTGATCCGCCGCCAAATGTTCAGTGCGACTACGATGGTGATGCCGAGCACGATGAAGGACGTCTCCATGCAAAATGGCGTCGTCATCACGCCGATGATCGTTCCTACAGTTTCCCCAAGCAGACCGGGCAAATATCTCCAACTCACCAAAGTGATGGGCACGATTACTCCAATCAGAATCAAAATGCCCACTCCTACGGCCACTTGTTTTACTCGTTCGTCATCGGCTCGATCCATTTGTATGGTGATCTTAGGTTTGATTTTGTGAAAACCCAACTCTTGAAATCTATAAAAGTATGGATCGGTGTGGAAAACCCTTAGGTTTGCAGGGTCCAGAGTTCGCGTAAGCGGGCGATGGATTCGCTCCAGGGGGCCCGTTGGTAAATCCGCACGCGAACCCAACGGATGAATCGCTGGGTTCTCTGCGTGGCTCTCGTGACTGCCGAGTTGATGAAGTTGCGTGCCATTTCAACCTTCTCCATCGTGCCGGATTTTCGGGCTTTCGAGCAGGTGCGACCGCGTTGCTTTTTCTCCTCAACTTCATCACGGATCGCTTCTTCCCGAACGAGGCGTTCTTCAAATAACAAAAGGAGATTGTGGGCGAGGCATTCGAAAATGGCGTGACTTTGTTTGGCGGCCAGGGAGCTGGCCCAGGATTTGCGCTCATTCATTTTGCTTTTGAGCTGATGGAAGATTTTCTCGATGTCCCAGCGGTCCTTGTAGAGCAGAACGAGTTGATAGGCGGAAGAAGTGACCTGTGGCGATGGCGCGGGAGTTGCCTTTGGTGTCCTTGGTTTTCGGATCGAAGCTGGCGGCGTGGTGGTAGTGGCCGGGATCAATGTCGGCGATATTCTGGTCGGCGTGATGCTGGAGGAAATGCTGGCCGGTGGTGGCAGTGTCGAGGCAACGCAGGACGCCAAGCTGGCAGTAGTGGAGGTCGGAAATGCCCGGACAATCGTATCGTCGGTCGGAAGCGGGATAGAGGGAGAAGGGAACGAACGGGGACATGGCCACTCCCCGACCTGGCTTTTTGGCTCCGAGTGACAGCTTGAAGCCTGGCGATAGCTTCTCCTCCTGTAAGCTGCCATGCCACCTACAGCACAATTCTATGGCAGGGCACTTCGGGAGCCTTGATTCTCAAAATCATGCGTAACATCCCCCGAAAAAAATGGTATAGAGGGGCGGATGCCTGCAAATAAACCAACCCTGTTCCTGACCACCCGCTGGACACTGGTGGGTAAGGCGGTTGCGTCCGGTGACACCGAGGCGCGAAGAGCGCTGGACGACCTGTTCCGCATCTACTGGAAGCCTCTTTACCGCTACGTCCGGCGCACCGGGAAGAGCGCGGAGGATGCCGAGGATCTGGTGCAGGGGTTCTTCGGGTTGCTGGTGGAAGGCGATGGTCTGCGGCTGGCAGGCCAAGAACGCGGCCGCTTTCGGGCCTTTCTGCTGGCGGCAGTGAAGAACTTCATGGCCAGCGAATGGAGGCGGGAACACCGCCAGAAGCGGGGTGGATTCGCCACCCATCTGTCGCTGGATTGGCAGGACGCAGAAACCGGTCTCAAGCTCGAAGCGGAGGACACCCGGAGCCCTGACCGGCTGTTTGACCGAGAATGGGCCATGGCTTTACTGGAGAAGGTTCTCGACGATCTGGAGCGGGAGGAACCGGAATTCACCCGCTGGAAACCCTACCTCAGCATGAGCCGCGAACGGCTTCCCGGCGCGGAGATCGCCGGCCAGTTCGGGATGAGCGAGGGGGCTTTTCGCGTGGCGGTCCACCGGGTTCGGAAGCGTTACCGCAAACGGGTGAAGGAGGAAATCGCCGGCACCCTGACCGAACCGTCAATGGTAGATGAGGAGATGCGCGCGCTCTTTTCTGCCCTGACCGAAAATTTTCCGTAACATAGGATCGCCGTTGTCGAAGGGATGCTTGCCATGAATGAACACTCCAACTGCCCCGAATGTGGCAAGCCGCTCCCTGAAGGAAGCACCCACAACGCATGTCCTGCCTGTTTGATGGGCCAGGTGATGGCCTCGCGCACCTTGGATACGGATGCCGGAAATGAGCCTGTCGCTCCTCCGCCCACGCCGGAGGAAATCGCCGATAAGTTTCCGCAGTTTGAAGTGGTCGAGTGCCTCGGGCGCGGCGGCATGGGGGTGGTTTACAAGGCCCGGCAGAAGTCGCTCAAACGGATGGTAGCGATCAAAGTGCTGGCCCCCGAGCGTGTCGGTGACCCCAGGTTTGCAGAGCACTTTGCCCGGGAGGCGCAAACGCTGGCCAAGATGAGCCACCCGAACATCGTGACCGTCTTCGATCACGGCGAGACCGGTGGCTTGTTCTACATCGTGATGGAATATGTGGACGGGGTGAACCTTCGCGACTTGCTGCGCGAGGCCAAGCTGGAACCCAAGCAAGCGCTGGCCATTATCCCGCCGATCTGCGACGCGCTCGAATACGCGCACGACAAGG
>JANYEC010000010.1 GCA_025363295.1 Akkermansiaceae bacterium | reverse complement strand
GCGATCTGCTGGATGGTTTTGACGCCTTTGAGCGCCTCAAGCGCTACGCGGGCCTTGAATTCGGGGTCGTGTCTTCTTCGTTTGCCTTTCATTTTGTGTGTGTTCGGTTCGGTTTAAATGCCGTTCCCACACACCACAATCATAGCTTAGCCACTGGCCCGATTTTCTGGGTCCGCCTCTCTGTGCTGATTTCCACTCTGTAATTGGATTTCTCCAGTAGCAGGTTTTGCTCCTTAAGCCGAGCCTTAAGGGTGTTCAGCTCGTCATCCGCGACTGAAATTTCCCTGTGTATCTCTTTGCTCCCACTGGAAAACTTTAAGCGCCGATCCACCAAAAGGGAAAGGCCTACACCTGACATAACCATGACGATCATGCCGAGCATAAAATAAAAGATCCCAGGGTGTTCCTCGGCAGAAAACATCGCCAATGAGCTAGGGTTGGTTGTTCTTGCGCACCTGCGCTATCTGAGCCTGAAGAGCGGAAATTTGATTCTGCTTTAACAGAATACGGGAATCAAAGTTAGCTGTTTGATCGATGTGGATCCTCCCTGCGGCACGCGCGGATGAAGCCGCTACAGCAGCCTTGGATCGTTCCAATTGAAGTAACTGAATTTCATTTTCAATTAGCCTAATTTGAGCTGACTTTGCGACACTTGCCCGCGTCATTTGATCCTTCTTTATAAGCATCTCATTTTCCCTCTGTTTCGCCTTGTTCTGATTCACCTGATCACTAGCAACATTTGCTGCTACCTCATTTGCGATACTAGCAGCTCTCTCCATATCCATGGCAACAGCTTTTTGCTCAGTGTCGAATTGGTAGTAATCGATCATAGCTAGAGGAAGGTCCTCAAAAGGAATTCTTTTCAGGCCTTCATCATGACGGATCTGAATACCAACCGCAGTCACCTCCCGAATACTAACATTTTTATAGTTGCCACCCGATTGAGTTTCCAATTGGGGTAGGATTTCACCTTTGGCCTTATTCCGGACGAAAGCGCGATATTGATCTTTGTAGCTCGCGAAACTACGGGACAGCTCAGTGAGATTACTATTGGCGGTGATCACCGCTTTCTTACTAGTGGCAATTTTATCCTCAATCAATGGCCTGCGTCGATTGAGGGCTGATAGCTCATTTGAAACCACAACCCTTGCCGAGCATTTCATTAGAGTCTTTTCGCCATCCGAAATTTTGGTATCGTAATCTTCAATCTCTTTTATTTGGTTTCGAATAACACTTTCGATGGTTGGCCCCCCACCCATCAGCTCTTCATCAAATGCAAACAAATACAGCAACGTGAAAATTGCTAAAACCGCCAGAGCCATTAACATCCCGATCACTCCAGGACCGCGACCACTTTCCATCATATCGTTGAATGACATCTTATTAGGGAAGCTTAAAGGTTCTTTACTTTACTTGATACTTTGCGCGGTAAGCGTCGAACTCGGACTGTAACGAACTTTTGCGAGCATCCAAGGCTGCGGCCTCCCGTTCCAACCTTTCCACTTCAGCGTTTTGTTGTTCGTAGGTTTTTTTAGCTTCAGACAACTCCGATGACACGTCAGGTGGGAGATCCTTCAGCTTTTCCTCAATTAGAGCGATCTCGCCTTTCAAGCGAGTAATCTCGATCTTTTGTTTTTCACGCTTTTCAACCTGTTTCGGGTCGTCCCTGCAGGATGAAAGAGTTAGAATGGAAATAACGGCGAGGGAATAAATTTGAAAATCGAGTCTCATGGAGTGGGCGGCGTGATGGTGGAAGGAGCAAAGTTGTAGCGATTACTATCGTTGACATAGTAGTAAATTGGTCGCCTAGAGTAACCGGAATAGTGACCGTAAAATCCACCACCAAACGCTTTTGCCGGTTGAGCTAAAGGTCTCACGTAGCCTGAATTCGCTTGCGATGCAGCTGTCGAACTGCGTTGCCATCGGTCTTGCTGCTCCTCACGTTTAGCTGCCGCAAAATCGTTCGTCTGCTTCTGTTGGATGATGGCCATCCGACTATCAATCAAACGCTCATAAGCTAATGACTGGCGCTCTTCCTCCTCCTGAGCCGCCAAAGAAGATCCCTCTTCTAGCCCAAAAATCACACGCTGCCCCTCATCAAAATCCGCATAGGCCAACCTAGCGGATCCGTCTGCGTGCCGAATAGTGACTCCGGCATCATCAATCGAAACAATCGCAACATCGCGAAAATTTCTCCCATCCGCTACAGCAAGCTCGTTGAACTTTTTCCCAAGTGCGGCTTTCCGCTGGTTGCCAACGAATTCGCGGCGAGATGCAACGAAGCGCCGCGACATTAATTCAACTTCAAGGATCAGGCCAGCCTGCTTTCCCCGCAAATCCCTCAAGCGCAGCTCGGCTGCTTTGTTGGAAATCCGAAATTTTTCCAACTCTGCCATTTTTTCGTAGCCTGAATGTTGGAGCCGATATTCCTTCAGTGCCAGATCATGGGTCAACTCGACCCGGTTTTGTTCACCTTGCCACCAAACCGATTGACCGTCATTTTTCCGGCATCCAGATGTAAGAATGGCAAGCATCGAAGATACTATACTCGCTCTAACGTGAAATTTTTTCATTCCCATTTCCAAGTTAAGTAAAATCCAAAAGTGCTAACACAGTCAATAAATTTCCAATTTTTTGTTCGCATTGCGCCAAGTAGAATGACACCGGCGTGCGGATGCTGAATCCGCTTTAGTTAGTCGTTGCGCCAGAAAGAATGACACCCGGATGAAAACACTATCTGGGATCATGAGTCATCAAAGCAAAGAAGAATATCTGGAGA
>JANYEC010000101.1 GCA_025363295.1 Akkermansiaceae bacterium | reverse complement strand
TCTCGACGAGGGTCAGTATCCGACGGGAAGGAAAGTGGCGGACAAAGAGATGGAAGCACTCAATTTAAGACGCGAGATATTTCAGCCGAACTGGAACTATTCACTCGCGCCAAAATCCAATATTTGATTTTGCGGGTGTCCAAAGGTTAACAGGCGCATGGAACTGCCTTTAAGAACTGCATTTGGTGAGTTTCGATTTTTCATAAAACTAGGGCGCTGCAACGGGTTTTCCTTGGTAGGTAGTCACCCCAGCCTCGTTAAAGGAATCTGCGGCGAACCAGTATCCAGGCGTGAGATTGAGGCTTTGGATCGTGAATGAATTAGCCCCTCTTAGCTCATAGTGATTCCAAAGCGCATCTGGCGCGACGCCGTAACGAATGATCGTGCCTTCGGTGCCCGGGGCCGTGGTCCAGGAGAGAGCGACTTCATTGCGGCTTTCCGGATTCCGCGCAGCCGTTAGATTTTCAATCGAGTTAGAGGCTACTCCATTTCCAGTGCCAAACACTCGCAAATCTCGCACAGAAAATTTCCCGCCACCCGGCGTGCCGGCGTCGGTGAGCTTGAGGTAACGGGTTTTGATTGGCTCACGTAATTCGAGATAATCGTGTGGCGCGTCCTGTGGATTGTCGCGTTTGTCGGCAAGTGTTTTCCACGACGTGCCATCGTCGGAATATTCGAGGAGGTAACGCTGGGAAAAGTTAGGTTCGCGAGTTCGTGAGACCACATCCTGTTCCGCGAAATTGAGCTGAATGGCGCGAATCGTTTTCAGCGAACCCAGGTCCAGAGAAAACCATTCTCCAGGAGTCGTATTCGCCGCACTCCACCACGTCCGGATGTCTTCGTCGGCGGCTGCGGTGGGCAAATGATCTGGCAGCGAAGACGATGCGGAGACTGTCACTCCAAAATTGAGTAGCATCCAGCCGGGTGCATTTCCATTCTCGGGATGTTTTTTTTGCCCAGGTAAAAACTGCGGGTAATCGCCGAATACGGTCCGCGTGAACATGCGCTCAGCATCATCAAAACCCTGCGGATAAATAGCGAGCCGACGCTCGAAGCCGTGTGTTTTGCCAACCACCGCGGTGACGATTCGCCAGAGGTTAGAATCTTTATCGGTGAAGGTAGCGCTGTGTCCTGCACTGCCTAGAAAGCCCATGGGTTTGAGTGAAATAGGGCTGTTGTCCGAATAGACAAAAGTGCCGAGCGGATGATCGGAAATGGCTGCTCCGTCGCCGTAGAGTTTCCACTGCGTTCCCGGTGCGGCGTATTGTAGATAATAATGACCCGCGTGTTTCGTCATCCACGCTCCTTCGATATAGGGTTTATTGCCTTTGTAACTATCTCCAGCACCGCGCTCCCAGCCGCGTTCCTTCAAATCCGCCCAGAGTAAATCGACGGGTTGTCCAATCTCGGCAAAGCGGTTGTTAGGATCCAACTCCACTCCCGAGATTGGACCGAAAGGATGACATCCGTAGTAGAGATAAACCCGTCCGTCGTCATCGAGAAAAAGTGCGGGATCTTGATCGCCACGCACATCGCCCGCTACCGCCCAAGAGTCGGCAGTTTCCGGATGCTCGCTTCGGTAAATATGACCGTTGCGTGTGGCCATGAAGTACAGGGCACCTTTGTATTCAAAAGCCGCCGGTGCCCATTCCTCCAGCGGTAAATTGGGCGGAGTTACTAACTTCCAATTCACAAAATCGGGTGAAAACCAGTAGCCGCCAGACCGCGAAGCGAAAATGAAATAGTTCCCCTGAAAATAAACGCAAACCGGATCAGCGGCCTCGCGATAACCAACTTTTGGATCTGGCTGAAGTCTGTAATCGAGATTCAGCGGATTGCAAAAAGTGCCTGGCTTCGGGTTAATGAGGGCATTCTGAGCTCGATGTAGCGCTGCTGTGCCGGTGGAGTCTGCTGCGGTGCAAAGCTCAAGGCCGATGAACGCAAACGCAGCGATTGTGAGGAAGGAAGATAATTTCATGTTTAAAATACGCGGCACGTCTTGTTATATGCTCAATTTGCTTTTGAAAACAACCACATGTGGGGTGGACCATTTTTTCAGCGGCTGGGTAGCTCACGCATCCCAATTCATTATGGACCGACGATTACCCAAAAATCATCGCTCGATATTGTCGAGTTAACGTGCCTGCATTTTAAGTATCTTAGCTTATAATCGAAGTTCAGAGATTTTCAACATGGAGTTCCAGAGCCAAGTGGAACTGAGATTATTTTAAATTTACATCAAAATGGTAAATTCCTGCAACTACGGTCTCTGGCTTACGGTTATCAGGAAACTCGATGGTAGCGGTGGTGTTGGGTGGAACCACGATGTCCATAGCAACTTTGCGATTCTTCTGCATCCAGGCGCTGGAGGCTTTGCCGTAGGGGGTGTCGAGTTCGGCGCGGGCTGAGTCGAGCTGCACTCCTATGAGGGGCCGGACGAAAAAGTGCTTGTAACCCGGGTTTGCGGGATCGACTGCTAAACCGGCGATACGTTCCATCATCCATTGTCCGATGGCACCGTAGGCGTAGTGGTTGAAGGAATTCATATCGACTGGGCCGAAGCCTTTGTCTTTGGTGTAGCTGTTCCAGCGCTCCCACATGGTAGTGGCGCCTTGATTGATAGGATAAAACCACGAGGGGTAGGTTTCCTGAAACAGGAGCTTATAGGCGACGTCGCCGTGCCCGGTGTCGTCGAGGACCTTGGTGAGATAAGGGGTGCCCAGAAAGCCCGTGCGCAGGTGATCTTCCGCCTCGGAGACGAGTCGGACGAGATTGGCTCCGGCTCTTTCCCTCGCTTCGGCCGGCACTAAGTTGAAGGCGAGCGCCAAGACATAGGCGGTCTGGGTCTCGGGTGAGTTCTGCAATTTACCGTCAGCATCGAAATACTGCTTTTGGAATGCCAGCTTCACAGCGGCAGCTTCTTCGGCATAGCGCGCAGCGTTGGCGTCGCGTTTCAGCACCCTGGCAGAGTCTGCCAAAATCTGCGCACTTTGGGCATAAAAGGCTGTCCCGATGAGCGCAAAAGGAGTGTCACCTTTGGTGTCTTTGGCGTAGGGTTGCAGCCAGTCGCCAAAGCCGTGGATCTTAGCGGTGATGCCATCAACCGCTTGTTTGCGATACCAGCCAACGAGTTTTTCCATCATGCCGAAGTTGTCAGCCAGCACCCGCGAATCGCCGGTGCGCACATAAACCTCCCATGGAATGATCGTTGCCGCGTCCATCCAGCCGGGGCTGCCCGAGGAGCCGAGGAGTCCAGGTACCACATGGCTAACTCGACCGTCGGCCAACTGGTCATCGCGCATCGATCCCAACCAGCTTTGGAAAAAGGCGAGGCAGTCGTAGTTGAGCATGGCCGTGGGGCAAAATGCTTGAGCATCGCCGGTCCAACCGAGACGCTCGTCGCGCTGCGGGCAATCGGTGGGAATGTCCACCGAATTACCGCGCCAGCCCCAGTTAATGTTGCTTTGCAACTGGTTCAGCTTGGGGTCGGAAGATTCAAATTTCCCAATGCGAGTGAGATCGGAATGGAGCACGACGCCTGTTACCCATTCTTTCTCGGGCTTGACTCCGGCCGGAAGACCCGAGAGCTCAACGTAACGAAAGCCGTGGAAGGTGAAGTGGGGCTGCCACTCGATCTGGCCGCTCGCGGCTGCGGTGTAGGAATCTGTGGATTTGGCGCTCCGATAGTTGGCGGTGTAGAGCGTGCCGTCGGGCATCAGCATTTCCGCAAAGCGAAGCTGGATTGTTTGATCTCTTAACACGGGCATTTTGATTCGCGCCCAGCCGACCATGTTCTGTCCCAGATCGAAGATGAAATGTCCAGGTGTCGGTTCGGTGACGTTCTGAGCCGTGAGCGTTTCTTTTTCTCGCACAGGAGCGAAGGGTTTCGGGATGAGCTGGGCTTTGCCGAGATCAGGATTGGCGAGGACAGGTTTCCAATCGGCGATCACTTTCCGCGCATCGTAGTCCTCGCCATCGTAAATACTTGATGACACAACAGGGCCAGCATGACTCCCCTCCCATTTTTCATCCGTAGGAATGATGTCGCTGGAGCCATCCTGATAAGTTAACTCCAATTGCAGCAGCAACTCAGGCGTTTCTCCGTAACGTCCAGAGGGCTTTTTGCGGTCAAAGCCAATTCGCCCCGCGTACCAGCCTTTGCCCAGCAGGGCTTGGATCGTGTTGTCACCTTTGCGCAGTTGGTCGGTGACATCGTAGGTCAAGGTATCGAGACGTTTGTTATAAGACGTCCAGCCGTTGGCAAAGTGGTCACTGCCGACTTTCTGGCCGTTCAACTCGAGCTCAAACAAGCCCCGAGCCGTCACATAAATGCGTGCCCGAGTCACAACTTTTCCCACGGGAAAACTCCGGCGCAGCACGCCCACAGATTCGGCGACAAATTGGACCGGGACTAACGACACTACTTTTTTCTCGTCGAAAATGCCGGTTTTTTCCTCGCCGTTGATCGTGTAGTTTAGGATGAGTTCCTTCGCCTCATTGAGAACGGGATCACTGCCCAGCGTCTCATTGCCAACGGTGAACCCGTCTGTTTGCTTCTGGACAATTTCGGTGACGTCCCTCGCTAATTCGGGGTGCGCCTTGGAGCGATAAATAGCCTTGGTCACTTTGCATTCCACTTGGGGAACTGGCGGAAGATCTACTGGCCGAATCCATTGAGCTTTCCAATCCTGTGCGGAGAGCAATCCCATTTCGAAATGAGCGGGCTCGCTCTGGCTGGCTTCATGGCCATTTTCATCGCGGAAACTTACCTTCCATTCAACCTGCTGGCGAGAGATTAACGGGGCTCCGCCATAAGGAACCAGCGTCGATTGGGCGGAGTTCACCCATCCGCTGTCCCAAATTTTGTCTCCAGCTTTCGCCTCAATATGGTAAGCCGTTTGTTTTTGGGCACCCTCTGGCAACTGCCAGGAGAAGACTGGCTGGCAATTATGAAAACCCAGCGGGTTCACAAATCCCTCGCCGACCGTCAGGGAATGCGCAGGTTTTGCAAAGGTTGGAAGAATAGTGAGGAGGAGGACTGCGAAGATGGCGAAGTTCATGATTTGATGGTTGTTAAATGTATTCAGCTTTGGGTTGAGTCGTGAATTCGAAACTTGGTGGTAGGTGGCTGTTTCGGTGGGATCGGTGGCAGAGCATCGACTTACGCTCGGGAATGCAAATACGGCGGGGCGCGGTGATATTCTCATCGGCTGGGGGGCAAATTTTCGTACTCCAAATTAAACTGGATTTTTTCTTTCCTGTCGAGCGACCGTAGCCAAGTAAATTAGAGGCCAACTTCAAATACATAGGCATAATCGCACGGTTTTTGGTCCGGCACAGTGATGGACAGGCCGGTGTCGTCACGGGTGAAGGTGAGCGCCTTGTCGCTACCGAGCAGTTTAACCCCGTGGATTTCCCCCAGCTCGTAGGGCGAGTTTTTAGCCAGCGACTTGATGTGCACCTTGCCGTCCGCTGGCCAGCCAAGTGCGATAGCGTGAAGGGTCTTTCCGTCTTTTGAGATCGTAAACCGGATGTCTTCGACGGTGAACGGCTTACTTGATACGTCCCTCTGGCCGCCGAAACGGCCATTTTCGTCGGCGGCTCCCGGTAGGGTGGACGGTCCCTCACCGTAAATTTTCCACGGACGCGTGGCGTAGATTCCGTCCCCGTTGACAGCCATCCACTTGGCCATGTCTTCGAGAAAGCCGATTTCATCGCTGTCCGGCGTCCCTGCGCCCGTGAGTGGAACATTAAGCAGCAAGTTGCCGTTTTTGCTAACAATATCGATAAGCATCGGAATGACACTCGCGGCTTTTTTATAGCGATGATTGTCAAATACGTGGCGGTCATAATGCCAATCTCCGATGCAGGTATCGGTCTGCCATACGTTCGGATCAATGACATCGTTTTTGCCGCGCTCGATGTCCCGCACCAGGCACTTACGCTCCTTTTCGTTGAGGTGCTTTGTGTTCATCACGGCCTCGTTTTGCCCATGCCATTGGATGCTGGAATTGTAGAGATGCGCGGCGATTTTTAACCCCCAGGACGGCGATTGATTGATTAGGGGCAGGCGACCGTCGTCAAAGTAAAGGAGGTCTGGCTGGTATTTGTTAACCAAGTCCATCGTGCGGTTGTAAAATTTCAAATTGTAGGCCGCTCGCGCCTCGGGCGTGCGGGCCGCGCCGGCCGGTCCGTAAAGCTCCACCGGGTCAAGACCCTCCCACCATTCGCCTTTGCCGTCCGCCTTGGTCAGGTTGCCGTCGTAGGGGACGCCCGCGAGTGGGCCCGTTGTATCGCTTCCGTGGGAAACATTGAGCCAATCCCAGGTGCGTGCCGCATGGACCGTCACGCCAAAGCGCAGGCCAGCGGCGCGAGTCGCCTTGGCCCAGCCGCCTACAATGTCTAGGTGCGGGCCGACTTTCATGGTGTTCCACTCTTGATATTTGGAATCGTAACAGTCCAGATTGTCGTGATGGTTGGCTAGGGCGACGAAGTATTTCGCGCCAGCTTTTTTATACAGAGCCATCAGCTTTTCGGGGTCCCAGCTCTCCGCTTTCCATAGATTGTCGATGTCCTTGAAGCCGAATTTGGAGGGATGTCCGTAATGCTCCACATGATAGCTGTATTTGCGGGTCGAGCCTTTGTCCTTTCCGGTCTTGGAGTCAATGTCGTGTTGGAGATACATGGAGCGCGCATACCAGTCGCCCTGCTCGGGCACGCACTGCGCGGTCCAGTGCGCCCAAATGCCGAATTTTGCATCTCGGAACCACTCGGGCGTTTCATACTGAGTCAGTGAATCCCACGAGGGCTCGAATTTGCCTTGAGCCACGAGCTCTTCCGCCGGAACCGGGGCAGGAGCGACCGGGGGCGCTTTGGTGGTCTCCGAAAAGGCTCCAGACGGGCAAAGCGCCAAGAGCAGCAGACTGAGCGGGACAGTTGTTTTAAATTTTGTGAGGTGACTCATGGTTTTGTTCTGGGGGTTAATTAAATTCAACATTCGCACGGATGAGTTGTTTAGGCCGATCAGCCTGTCGCCATACGGGCCGTGCGGGATGCCTCTATCGTTGAACTTCCACTTGATCGGTGGTTTCACGGTTCGGCAGTGCTGAGGTTGCGGTGAAGGTGGGCTTGTCCGCAAATGGGGTGAATTAAAACTAACATAAGCGTCCGAAGACGTATGCCTAATTGTTGGAAAAAAGACCGTCTGGTTGACAAAGGGGCGGGGAGTGTGAGGAGACAGTGAGGCGGACCCAGAAAATCGGGCCAGTGGCTAAGCTATGATTGTGGTGTGTGGGAACGGCATTTAAACCGAACCGAACACGCACAAAATGAAAAGCAAACGAAGAAGACACGACCCCGAATTCAAGGCCCGCGTAGCGCT
>JANYEC010000100.1 GCA_025363295.1 Akkermansiaceae bacterium | reverse complement strand
TCTCGACGAGGGTCAGTATCCGACGGGAAGGAAAGTGGCGGACAAAGAGATGGAAGCACTCAATTTAAGACGCGAGATATTTCAGCCGAACTGGAACTATTCACTCGCGCCAAAATCCAATATTTGATTTTGCGGGTGTCCCAAGCGCCGTAAGTCGAGAGTTTGCCGCCTTTTTCAGGGTCAAAACGCTCCACCGCGTGCATGAGGCCGATGTTGCCTTCGGAAATCAGATCGCTCAGCGAGAGTCCGTAGCCGGAGTAGTCTTGGGCGATTTTCACGACGAGTCGGAGATTCGCCTGGATCATGTGGGTTCGCGCTTTTTCGTCACCCATTTTGATCCGCTCGGCGAGGGCTGTTTCCTCTGCCAAGGTGAGGAGGGGAGTTTTCGCGATTTCCCGCATGTAGAACTTCAAGCTGCTGTCAGTTTCGTAGGCCATAATGTGTGTAGTTCAGATTACAATACGGAGTTCGCTCTGAATCATGTTTTGGATTCAGAAAAATGCAAAAAAGACCGAAGAATTTTTCCTGAGTAATTTTTGAATCCATTTCTCATTCCGCACCGAAAACCTATCTGAAACCGAATCTCACCCGTTGCAAATTCGGTTTCGATCTAACTCAAACAGAACAACAAAATGAAATCTATCAAACCCCTATTTAAATCCCTCGTTTGCGTGCTCAGTCTTGCATCTTTCGCCACCGGATCCCTCTCGGCTGCGGAGAAGAAAGACATTGTGGACACCGCCGTGGCCGCAGGTTCGTTCAAAACTCTGGCGACTGCACTTGGCGCAGCAGGTCTCGTCGATACCTTGAAAGGTCCCGGTCCGTTCACGGTCTTCGCCCCGACAGACGAAGCCTTTGCCAAGCTCCCTGCAGGCACGGTGGAAATGCTCCTCAAGCCGGAAAATAAGACCAAGCTCGTCGATATTCTAACCTATCACGTCGTCGCCGGAGATGTGGACGCCGCCGCAGCGATGAAAATGACGGAAGCCAAAGCGCTCGATAAGAAAATCATCAAACTCGAAGTGAAAGACGGAGCGCTCTACCTGAACAAATCCAAAGTGACCACTGCGGATGTGAAATGCTCGAACGGCACCATTCATATCATCGACACGGTGCTCATGCCGCCAGCCGCTAAAATGTAATTCTCAAGCTTCCTACTGAATAAAAATGACAAGTCTTGTCATGGTTCTCTGTTTCCAAGCGCACGTCGCAAGGAAACAGGGGATTTTCTTTATTCCGGATCCCTCATGGGATCCGTCGGGCAGGTTACGTTTATTTTCAAAACTTTCATCCCTTGCGCAATTTTGGAAGGCCGCTATAAGCAGTGAACAACAGTTTGAAGAGATTGTTATTTTATCAAACAGAACGGTGAATCCAGCCACTTCCACAGCACCCGTCACCACCCTCCCGCAAGTCGCGGCGGGGGAGGCTCGTGCCATGAATCGCTGCATCGACCAGCACGGCGGTCTTGTCTGGGCCATCGCCCGGCGTTACTTGAAAGAGGGCTCGGAAGCTGAGGATCTCGTTCAGGAGGTTTTCACGGAGGTTTAGAAAAAAGCCGCTTCGTTCGATCCTACGCTTGCCTCGGAATCCACTTTTATCGGCCTCATTGCGCGGCGCAGAGCGATCGATTTCCTGCGCCGCCTCGGTCGCCGTCCGGATTTTGAACCTCTATCAGCCGCTGAATCTCTCCCACAGCCCACCCTTGGAAGCCAGTCGATCACTTGCGATCCAGAAACCGTAAAATCTTCACTGGCCACCCTTCCGCCTGATACCCGCCAGCTTTTCCACCTCTTTTTCGAAGACGGATTCACTCACCCGGAAATTGCCGAGAAAACCGGACTACCGTTAGGCACGGTGAAAACTCGCCTGCGTCGTGGGCTCATCACTCTCAAGGAGCATTTGCAACGTCTCGGAACCTCTAACCCCCAACCGGCAGCATGACCTCATGCGAGACAAAGATGCGTTTTGAGGAGCTGTGCGCAGGCCGTGCGATGGGCGATCTAAGCCTAGAGGAGGACCGCGAACTGGCGATTCTCAGCGAGGAACTTGGCGTGACTCCAGATCTTGCATTTGAGCTTCTCGCCACCGAGCTAGAAGTGGAATTGCTGCAAAAATCCATCGAGCCGCTACCCGCCGCACTCGCCGCCCGCCTTCATCAATGCGCAGATAAAATGTCCGCGCCTACGGTTCATAATGTCATTGTTCCGAACGTTCCCGCTTGGCAAAAAATCATTCGTAATCCTGTCACAGGCTGGGCTGCTGCTGCTGCCATTTTGATTTTTGCCGCCTTAAATACGCAAAAGCTTAACACCACTCTCTCGCCGATCCAAGCCGAGGCTCGTTTACGCACGGAAGCCTCGGATCTCATTGAGCGTAAATTCCAGGGACAAGGCACTTTCAAGGATACCAGCGGCCAGGTCGTTTGGAGCGATTCCAAGCAACAAGGCTACATGACCCTCAGCGGCATACCGAAAAACGATCCGAAAAAATCACAATACCAGCTTTGGATCGTAGACCCAAAACGTGACGAGGCGCCCGTCGATGGCGGCGTTTTCGACATTCCATCCGATGGTTCTTCGGTAGTCGTTCCCATCGCCGCCAAGCTTGCGCTATCGAACCCACAAGCCTTTGTCATCACCCTCGAACAACCGGGCGGAGTGGTGAAATCTAAGCAAGAGCAAGTGGTAGCCCTAGCAAAAAACTAGCAACTCGATCATGAGTGATAGAGCCAGATTTTTTTAGTCACGAGTCGATCATATTAGGGAACTAACATTAATGATTGCTGCGGACGTTTATACGAAAAAATCGTCCCTCATTTCCTATAACAAATAACGGAAAACTGAGGCTCACCGCCTCCATCTCCCCATCGCTTGCCACCACTGTGGGGGGGGCAGTGCTCGTCTCCCATTGCACGAGGTTTCCACTGAATTGAGCCGAATAAATCAGTCCCGTTTCAGCGGCATCCTTGCGGCGCAGGAAAATGACCTGAAAATTTGTGCCATTGAGAGACTGATACCAGAGTGCAGGAGTGCCGCGCTTGGTGAGGACGGCGCCAGGGACATTGACTTGTAGATTACCCCCATCGTTGATCTGCGGATTGAGACCGAAAGCGAATTCGAGAAAGTTTGATAGACCATCGGAATCCGCACTGCTGGCGGCGTCGTTCACGTAGCGGTTCAGGCCATTAGCGATTTCATACGCATCGCTGATCCCGTCCCCATCGGTATCGGCGGCACCCTGTTTGGTGATGGTGAAATTGTCCGGAGTGGCCCCCCCTGTTTGGACAAAGGTGGAAGTGAGGGTATTGCCATTCACATCAAGGTTCACCGTGCCCACGGTGTTGTAGCAAACATACATCGCCGGGTGATTGATCGATCTTAAATCGGCAACTCCGGACATCCCCGCGGTGTTATAAACTGCGCCGAAGTGGTCGCGCGGTCCTGTGAGGGGCTTGATGTAGCTACCGTCTCCGGGGATGACGGCACCATTCACGGTGTTAGTGGCGGTAAATCCGTTAGCTCCATTTCGGATGGTGCCGGATGCGCCCGTTGTAAAACCGCTCAAGCTGCCGTTTCCGACATTTTTTTTCATCGTGCTCGTGATGGATGCCGAGTCGCCGTAATGGCCATCCAACAGAACACTCCGCTCGTAGTTATGGCTGTGGCCAAAGTAGAGCAAATCCACACCTCCGGCTTCCAGGATGGGGTTGAAATTGGTTCGCATGGTGATCGACTGCGAAGTATAATCCGAGTCCACACTCCCCCTAGAATACGGTGGATGGTGCCAGAATGCGATGGTCCAAGTGGCGGTATTCGCAGCAAGATCAGCGCGTAGCCAAGACGCCATAGGTCCATCCTCATTCACACCGGTCGTGGCTGGATTATCCACCTCGGTATTGCTGGTCTGGGAATCGAGGCAGATGAGGTGGATATTGCCATAGTTAAAACTATAATATCGTTCCGTCCCGGAAGGTGCGCCGCCGCACTCACCGGCGGTCGGGAAGGTAAACATGTCAAAGTAAGGGAAATTTTCAGAACTGCTAGTGGAGTCGTTGGTTTCGTGATTTCCTAAGCAACTCCACTGCGGCATTTTGCGAAAAATGTTAGAGTAGATACTGAAATAGCCGACGCCGTATTCTGAATCACTACCGCTTTCGTAAGCATTGTCTCCCAGTTGTAGATTGAGGTCTGGTGTTCGACTTCCCGTGAAAGATGGGCTGCCATTATAACTGTAATAAGCATCCCTACCGCTCGCTTGGGCCTGCGTGCCGCGCCCACAATCACCCACGATCCAGATGCGCGTATTCACCGCCGTGCCGGGCAGGGGAGAGGTGCGGAAGGTGTAGTCCGCCGCTGTCGGGGCAGGTGCGCCGGGTGTAAATGAGGTGGTTTCGGACGGTTCCGGGGTGAGTGTGTCATTCGCCGAGCCGACGCTGTAATAGTAGCGGGTGTAAGGTGATAGACCGGTGAGCTTGATTTCATGATCCGTTTTTGGAATCGCTTCATCTACCATTTGATTGAGGTTGGCGACGGATGTGCCATAGCGCACGCGGCCAGCAATGGATAACGATGAGCGCCAGCGGATGACGATGCTTTCATGATTGGCGAGATTCAGATAGGGCCCACGGGTGAGGCTGCCGGAAGTGGGCGGAGAATAGTTGATTTCCTGAATCGCGACATTGTCTAAGCCATAGATCTGGTCTGGCGAGGTGGCCTCCGCATTGTCATCGACCCAACGCAGAAGCAGGTTCGAGCCGGGGATCCAGTTAGATAAAAGATTGATCGATGTTAGAGGAACGCTTGTGGTCCCCTGTGTGTTGGGAACCTGAATGCCCGCACCAGAAAGAGTCGGGTTGAGCGCGGGGACATTGGTCCAGGTGCTACCGCCGTCGAGGCTATAAAAAAGCTGATAGCCGGGCAATTCAGCGTCGCCATCAATGGTGGAGACGGCTGCGTAACGCCGGATATCATAGCCGATTCGTAAGCCGGTGATGGCCGATCCGCGAGTGTTGGTGAGGACCAACTGAATCGCAACTCCGCTGGCGCCTGTGGGCGAGGTGCCCAGTGCGCGGTCTGAATCGTTCGTCCCGCGTAAATTGTAACCATGGATATTAAATGCCATGGGGCCTTCCACTGCATTGTTATAAGTTAGGTTGCCGCTCGTCGCGACCATGGTGGCCACGCTGTTCGCGCCGGACCCCGGAATGGTGCTGATCCACGTACTGCTATCGGTCCCTCCGTTGCCATTTTTGATGCTCCAGTCGGTGATGAAAGCGCTTCCCGTTCCCATGGTGTTGAAGTCCTGATAATAGGCGTTACTGAAGTTCACGGCCTCTGCGGGAAACAGGAAGGTAGAGCAGAAGGCGAGAAGGGTGAGGAGAGAGGGCTTCATTCGTTAGGAGATTGGGGCGGGAGCTTGTCCGTTAGAGCTTCGTGCGCTCTTGCTGCGAGCAGGCTCATGGAGGTGCTGTCACGTTCGTTTACAGGGAGGTTTCGTAGGTGGGTGACGAGTGCTTGCCAGCTGGCGCGAGACTCTTCGATCCGGTGGGCTTGGCCTAGCAGTTCCGCCCGTTTCGCCATCCAAGGTTCCGGACGCGAGGCGGATTGTTGGAATTTATTCACCCGGGATAAAGCAGCATCATAGCGGCCCACTTGCACTTCCGTTTCAAGAAGTTTGATGGTGAGAGAAGGGATTGCTCCAAGGCGTTGAATGCCCGCATCAAGCACTTCGATGGCTTCTTCCACCGCGCCGTTGGCTGCCATCGCCGTTGAGACTTCGTGAATGAGGTCTGGTTCGGCAGCGGGGGACTTTGCGAGGGCGATTCGATAGTCCATGAGTCCGTTCTGAGGGGCACCGGTTTTCAAAAGAATCCGCGCCCTCAATGCGTAGCCACGGCTCTGCTCCGGGAACCGAAGAATTTGCGCGTCGATGGCGGATTTAGCATCCGTTAGTTTTCCTTCCAGCGTGAGCGCTTGGGCTTTTAGCAAATACGTGGGAAGCTTGCCGGGGGAGAGGTATTCGGCTTTTTCGAGATCGCTGATGGCTTGGCCGGTGTCTTCATGTTCGAGGTGTAAAATTGCCCGCTGGTACCATAAACCCGCGTCTTCAGGTGAGCTTTTGATTTTTTCGTCCACCACTTCCATCAAGTGGTGCTGGGTGCCGTGTCCATCGGCCGGGGCTGGCAGAACAAGGAGCACTATTGCCCGCAAGATGCATGCGGTAAACGCCATTCTGATATTCCGCAGGGACATAGCTGAAGATGGAAACAAAGTGATTTGCGACTCACGGGAGCCGATTTCACGACTCAACTGTTACGAAAAAGCCCGCACGGTGGTGTGAGGATGCAACACCAAAGATTCAGCGCCAACTCTTGCACGCTGTCAAGTGATCGGCCAAGCTCCCCCCGATGAACGAAACGATGATTGAAACGATCAACCTCCACCGCAGCTACAAGATTGGGCGAAAATCCATCGAAGTGCTTCATGGAATCGATCTCAACATCCACCGTGGCGAGAAGGTCTTCCTCTGCGGGCCGAGTGGCGCGGGGAAAACGACGCTGCTTTACACTCTAGCAGGACTCGAACACCCGGAGCAGGGAAGCGTGAAAATCGACGGCACGGACCTCTACGGGATGGGCCGCAAGGAACAGGCGAAATTTCGCAACCAACGGATCGGCTACGTCTTTCAAAATTATCACCTGTTGCCTGAATTGACCGCCTTGGAAAATGTCGCCGTCCCGGGTGCGATCGCGGGGAAGGACTCCACGGCGCTTGCTCTGAAAGCCCTTGAACGAGTAGGCCTCAGCAACCGTATGGACCACCTACCCGCTGAACTTTCCGGCGGCGAACAACAGCGCGTGGCCATCGCCCGTGCCATCGTCAATGAACCGAAAGTGCTCTTCGCCGACGAGCCAACCGGGAACCTCGATTCTGCAAACAGCGGTGAAACCATGAGGATATTGTTAGATTTAGCCACCGAACATGGGGTTACGTTGGTCGTTGTCACCCATGACCAGAATCTAGCAAAAGTTGGTGATCGCACGCTCATCATCAAAGATGGCTCGATCTATTCGGCGTGAAGATTGCTAGTTTTTCTCCTTGTTAGAAGGTGAATGACCCAAAGGATATATTCACATAAGTCTTATAGGACCTATTCCCATTTCCTCAGCGCCTCCAGCCTCTGAAGCAGCGGAGGATGCGAATAGTCTAACCAGACCCGCAGAGCAGCGGGCGAGGGGTGAGATAGGTGGTCCGCAGAGAGTTTTTTAAGCGCTTCCCCGAGGGCTGCCCCATCGCCGGTGACTTGGGCGGCATACGCATCTGCCTCGAATTCGTGTTTCCTCGACCACGTGTTTGCAGCCACCGTTAGCAGCTTGCTGACGGGCTCCAGCAGAATGCTGAAGAACACCAGTCCGGCGTGGGGGGAGATTTTTCGGACGCCGAAGGCATCGAAAAGCAGACGAGCGAATTTCCCCTCAGGATCGGTAGCGAGGCCTAGCAGGAAAAAGATCACGGCCATTTGCACCAGCCCGACGGCGAGACGCTGCTTGATATGACCACAGCGGAAGTGGCCGATCTCATGGGCTAACACCCCCAACAGCTCCGGCTGTGTGCTCTTATCCACAAGCGTGTCGAAAAGGGCGATCTTCTTCTGTTTTCCCAGCCCGGTGAAGAACGCATTCGCCTTGGTGGAGCGCTTCGAGCCATCCATCACGAACACGCCTGATAGAGGAAAGCCGCATTTCACGCCGAGCGCTTCGATAGCATTTTTGAGTGCCCCCTCAGGCATTGGGGTAAACCTATTAAACAGCGGCATGATCAAGGATGGGGCGAGGTAGGTGAGGATCATTTGGAACGCGGTGACGACCGCCCAAGCCCACAGCCAAGCATTCTGGATGTTTCCGAAAATCCACAACACTGCGGCAGCCAAGGGCATGCCGATGACGGCACCTAGCAGAATTCCCTTCACGCGATCCGTGATGAAAGTGGCGAGAGTCGCACGGTTAAACCCGAATTTTTCCTCGATCACGAAAGTATCATAATAAGAAAACGGCAGGCCGATGAGGCTTTGACTGGCGAGCAAGGCAGTGAGGAAAACGAGGCCCGTGATCACTTCCGAAAAACCCAAGGACCGCGCCAGCCCATCGAGCCAACCAAATCCGCCCAGCGACCAAAAAATCAGCATGACCGCGAGAGAAACCGTGGATTGCACGATGCCGAATTGGGCGTGGGCGCGAAGGTAGGCGTGGGCTTTGCGGAGTTTTTCACAGTCCATCACATCCTCAAAACCTTTGGGAACGGAGGCAGGGAAGGCCTTCAAGTTCAGTAAGGTGGCCGCAAATTCCAGCTTCCAAAGCAGGAAAAGTCCCACCAGAATAATTACCGACATGAAGTTCCAATCGCTCATTGCGCGTATCATGCACGGGTCCCGACTGGCGACAAGTGCTGCTCTTTTGATTTCCTCGAGCTCGTGCATCAGCCTGGTCGCGAAAAAAAACACCTACGCTGCCGATGCGTCATCGCCCGCCGTGAAAGTGAACGGAGCTTCTATCCGGATGCAGGTGAAACCGGAGGGCACATCCGGCGGCAGTTATGCTCTGAGCGCAATGGTGGTTTCCACGGCGGTTGCCACGTTTGATGGTCCGTTCAGTTGGCGGGTCGAGGCGGTGGGGAAACCGCGCAATCATGAATATTTCACCGTGCATCGTATCCGCACGCGGACGGCGATCACGAAACGCGACGAATGGTATCCCGTGAACTATCTGGGAAAACGAGCAGAGTTCACGGTGAAGAAGGGCGAGCTGGGGCCGCCTCGCGCGGTTTACCCGATCCCGGGGCTACTCAAAGTGATGCCGAAGCAGGACGGCGCTCTGGATATTTTCGTAGATCTCACCGTCGTCGGCAACAGTCACCGCGAGCGGAAAATGGTGCGTTTTCGCATGGAGCCGTCGCAGACACGCGCGGATGAGTTCATCTTCGTGCCGGCGGAGATCGTCGAAAACATCGGGAAATCGCCCTCAGAGTGGAAGGAGTCTGGGTGGGATTGAGCGTTGCCTTGCCGCTTTTTCGCGATTAGACTTTTCAAATCTATGGTGAATTCTGCGTCCTTTTGGCGAGTCTGGCTAATCTGCTGCTTGGTGGCCCAGTGGGTGGGAGGGCAGCCATCTCGTGCCCCGGACATCGCGAAAGTTGATCGTGTGCCGGAGAGCCTTCCTGCGAAAAATGCATCGGATGGTGCCATCAGCACTCGCAAAGATGCGCGGACGATCACTTTGAAAATCCCGGCACCGCGAGGCCAGATTGTGGACCGGGAAGGGGCCGCCATCGCTCAGAATCGCGTGGCCTATCAGGTGGCGCTGCAGTTCCGGCAGTTTGAAAATGCCGACCGCGATTTCGTGGTGAGCTGGGCACGCACCCGGCTGGATGCGCTGCAATTGATCGTCAAGAAGCTCACGCCGAAGACGGATGAAGAATTATACAACCACTACAAAAATCGCCGCTGGCTGCCGCTGTTAGTCACTAGCCAGTTAGATGAGAAGGAAGCCCATGCAATCGAATCGAAGCTTTCTGCGGGCTTGGTCTTGCAACCGATCTATTGCCGCGAATACCCCCATGGCGAGTTGGCCTCACACATCATCGGCTACTCGGGCAGTGTGGGAAAACTGCCCACGGGGCCAATCAATTTCAACGAACCCTTGTGGGAGGAAAGCGAAGGTCGTGCGGGGTTAGAGAAATTTTTCAACGAGCAACTAACAGGTGACGCAGGGATGAAGCGCTTACTTTTCGATGAGAGCGGAAACAAACTACTCGAAGAACAAGTGAAGCGTCCGCGCCCGGGTGGCACTCTTGTCACGACCTTGAATCTTCAATGGCAGATGCTTGCGGAGAAGACCCTGCGCAACGGCTGCAAACGCGGTGCGTTCGTCGTCATCGATGTGGTGACGGGTGAAGTGTTAGTGATGGCCTCGCGTCCTTCGTTCGATCTCAACCGGTTTATTCCAGGCATCAATGATGTTGATTTCAAACGGTTGAATGATGATCCCTCACAACCGCTATTCGGACGCGCTTTTCAATCGGTCTATCCACCGGCGTCTTCATTCAAACCGATTGTAGCGCTTGCTGCTTTGAACAATGGTAAGGTCACCGAAAATTCGGAAATTTATTGCCCTGCATCGATCACGATCGGCCGGACAGTCATGCGCAATTGGAGTAAAACCCCGGAAGGCTCGATCAATGTGAAACGTGCGCTCGCTCGTTCTTGCAATACATGGTTCTATCAGGTTGGTATCGATGTGGGCCATTCTGCATTTCTTAACGTCGCCCGCCGCCTTGGTTTTGGTGAGAAAACCGGACTTCCACTCATCGGTGAAAGCCCAGGCTTGGTGCCGAGTGACGAATGGATGTTGAAGAACGAAAAACGCCGCATTCTCGATGGCGATACTGCGAATTTGGCAATCGGACAGGGAAGCTTGTTAGCATCGCCGCTCCAAGTCGCCCAAGCGATGGCGGGGATTGCTAACGGCGGTGCTTTGCCGAAACTCCAGCTCATCCGCCAGGTGCAGGACACTCGTGGGCGCGTTGTGAAAGCGGCCATTCCTGAGAGAAAGAACTGGCTGGGCATCGACCCGAAGGCTGTTGAAATCGTCCACAAAGGAATGAGCGACGTGGTGAATGGCCCCGGCGGCACAGGCTCTGCGGCGCAACTCAGTTATACCACGCTCTGCGGGAAAACCGGAACGGCGCAATGGGGGCCTCCAGCGAAGGAACAGCGGCTCGCGTGGTTCGCTGGATTTCTACCCGAAGATAACCCGCGCTATTCGTTCGCCGTGCTCTATGAGGGTAGCCCAGGTGAAACGGTTTCCGGCGGTCGCATGGCGGCACCGATGGTGAAAAAGTTTTTCGAAGGAATCAAAGACGACATTAAGGAAATCATTGCCCCGCCGAAGAAGGCGCTTGTCGTGGTGGATGAACACGCGCCTGAGTCCGGTAACGAAAATATTCCCAAAGCGATTCCCAAAGACCCTGACGCCGCGGACTCCGAAAGTGAATCCCCCGCGCCTGATAAATCCGCTGGTGGCAACGTTCTCAAAGCCCTGCCCGTGGAACCTCTGCGCAGTGATCAAGCTCCGCCCGAAGAACTTACTCCTGAAGAGTCACCGCCCGAAAAGCCCCGCGCCATCCGTGCCATTCCCGTGGGCGACAACGAAGTCATCGAAAAGGGTGTGGAGGAGCCGTGACGAGCGCGGCGTCGTCTCACCCTTCTAACGTTTTTCGGTTGTTCAAAGGTGCAGATTTGAAGGGGACATCACTCTTGGATGCGTTTTCTAAACCTCCGGATGCCCTCGAAAACAAACCACCCAAGGCTAGAAATCAGGACGATCACCACGCCTATCAGCCAATACGGAATGGGAACGTTCGCCTTGAAATGGGTTGTGACTGGAGTCTTGATTGCTTCTGCTAGAGAAAAATCCCAAACCAATTTGCGGCCGTTTTCTCCGACGCGTGTGGCATTCGATTCGGTGGCAGCCATCGGCAGATGGATGATGTAAACCAGTCGATGCCCATCGAAGCTGGACTCTGGCATGAACGTGGAACCCGGTAATGCTGCCCCAGGTGAAATCGTGCGGGTGAGATCCACGGTTCTGCCATGAACGGAAACCGCCACCTTGCCTGCTAGATTGGAAGCGGCGGCGGGGAGTTTACCCATGTGGCCGCCTGTGGAAATCTCCTTCAGGTCCAAAGCCGAGTCGAACGCCGCCCGAACCCGGATCTTTAGGCGGTCGTTCTCGGTGTTCACCTCATAGCTTGAGGATTTTAAAACTTTCGAATCTGCTAGAAATTCCTCTAACAGTCTCCGCACGCCTTCTTCGCCACCTTGGAATTTTGCGGCTACGGCGGGCAGCGTGTAACAGACGTCCGCGTGCCCGCTACCATTTGCCTCCAGCCAGATTTCCTCATGGCAGTCGAGGCATGAACTCAGCAAGCAAATGGCGAGCAGGGCAGTGAGGCGCAGTAACATGGTCTCACATTCGTTGGTCCGCACTGCGCATTAGGATGTCGCCGATCTCGACGTGCGCAGGTGCTTCGAGAATCGTTAGAATCGCCCAAGCCACGTCGCGGGCTTCAAGCATTTTCATTGCGGCGCGTGTCTGAGTGAGCGTCTCCTCGCGGCCGAGGAAGTATTGATCGAGCAGGGGAGTATCGACGAAACCTGGCGAAACGCAGGCGACTTGAATGGGCGAGTTCACGGATTTCAGCTCCCCGCGCAGTGCGTCGGTAATCGATCTAACGGCGAACTTGGTGGGCGCGTAGAATCCGCCGCTGGGTGGCACGCGATGGCCGCTCATGGATGAGACGTTGACGATGCGTCCGCCGCTAGTTGGGAAATGTTTGAGCGAGAGTTGGCAGCAGAGACTGAGCGCCATTACATTCACCCGCCACATTTCCTCCCAGTCGGCGGGATTGCCGTCGGTGATGCGGGAGAGGTAGGCAATCCCGGCGCAATTGACGAGGCCATCGATTCTCCCAAGGCCTTGAAAAATCTCGGAAATTTGCTCGCGCTGGGTGAGATCCGCGACGATCGGGGACACGTTTTCAGAAAGCGCAGAAGGTCTGCGGGTGACACCCAGCACCATGGCACCACGCTCCACTAACAGATCACACAAAGCTTGGCCAATTCCACTGGATGCACCGGTGACGAGCAGGGTTTTGCCTTGCAGGGATGTCATGCCGATACCGTGTCACGGGAGACGGGCAAGGGCAACGTTTTGAATAACTGCGGGAGATTCGGCAAGTCAGAGGCCGAGTGCGCGGGCTGCGCGGAAATGATTTTGCCTTTGTGAAATAGGAAGGCACCGGGCATTTGTAATCCATCCCCCGCGAGGTGGCCCACACCGCAGCCTTGGAAAAGCGCCACTGCAGCGCGCCACCAAACTTGCGGTCCGAAGAGTTCGATAAAGCCGCCCTGTCCAAGGCCGAATGCGCGGTAAAGTTCGCAGTGCGGATCGGCAATGCGGGCCACTCCGCTACTCTCGCCGAGGTATTGGCTTTCCTTCCCGTTTTGGAGCATGTGGACGAGGATGAGCTGGGCGTTATGCTGGTTGGCTTCCTTTTCGATGCCCTCTAATCCGCGTAAAATCTGACGAGTAAAAGTGCAGCCGAAGTGGCGGAGAAAAACGAGCACTAACAGTTTCGACTCGGATGCCTCAATGAGAGATTTTCCGTTGGAGAGTTGATAGGTTGCCGCCGCTTCTGAGATGCTAAAAGGCTTTGAGCGGCTGGGGGGCAGGCCGGTGTGTGCCCGCAGGCTGATATATAAAATTCCGGCAAACGGTGCCCACCAGATGAGGTCGTCTATCAACAAAATCCAGCCCGCTCGCAATGGGATTTCCTGATAGAAAATCTCGCTACCGAAGCCGATGATTCCGAACGTGAATTTAGCGAAGCCGATCAACACGGTAAGCCAGTGGTGGATCGGGTTTTTTGCAGCAATCAGAAATCCTAGCCCTAGAATTCCAACGACTGCTCCCACTCCGCGCCACAACAAGACATGATTTGGGCGTGCGATCCCGAGCCAATCGAACCAAAGATGTGGCCAACAATTTGCCCAGATGCCAAAGCCGATGTGATAGATCGCCGCCGCCAACAGAACATTTTTCATCCAGCGGGTCGTTTGACAGCTACCGTTTTTACAAGCGAAAGGCATATACGAGCGTAAGCTCCTATTTCGCTGGCGCAAGAGGCCGATTTAAAGTCATTGCCTCAAATTCGCGATGAACGCTGAGAAAAAATTGGCCCCGTCTTCGAGTGCGGTGATTTCGATAAATTCATCAATGGTGTGTGCTTGATCGATCGATCCCGGCCCGATGCAGATGCTCGGAATTCCCCCTTTGGACAAGTGGGCGGCGTCGGAAAACCACGGAGCTCCGGCCAGTCCTGTTAGCGAGTCAGTCGAAAGCAGCGCCTGGATCATCGGATGATCGGCCGGGGTTTCCATCGGGGGATTTTCGTGCGGCTTGATGATTTCTACGGGTAGGGCGTGAAACTCGATAGTCTCTGCCAACAATTTTAAAGCTCCCCCGGCTGCCGCCAGCGCCGGGGTAATCCGGATGTCGATCACCGCCTCCGCGAAATCGGGGACGATGTTAGGTCGCGAGCCTCCCTGGATCATGCCGATGTTCATCGTCGATCGGCCGAGGACCGGATGAGTAAAAGTGGCGAGCTGGCTGCCGAGGTGGTGATCGAGTTGATCAAGCGAGCGGGTGAGTTTCAAAATGGCATTTTCGCCCCGCTCCGGTTGAGAGCTGTGCGCTGCTTTTCCGGTGGCCCTCAGAGTGGCCCAGAGTGAGCCTTTGGTGACATTTACGACTTGCAGGGAAGTGGGCTCGCCCACCAGCGCGAACGTGTAGTCGCTCGCATATTTTTTTGCAAAATCCTTTGATCCCCACTGGCCAGATTCTTCACCCATGAAAGCCACAAAATCCACGGCAATTGGCATGTTAGCCAATTGCTCACGATGTTCGTGAAGCGCCCACAGCATCGCCGCCATCGGACCTTTAGTGTCCGATGCGCCGCGGCCCCAGACTTTTCCATCACGAATCTCTCCGCTGAAGGGCTCAATCACCATCCCTCCCACGCCCACCGTATCCAAATGCGGACCTAGCAGAATTCGTGGCCGGCCATCCATGGGGGCGAAGCGGGCGATTAGATTCGGCCGACCCGGTTGGACCTCTTCTAAGACCACTGCCGCGCCGATGGATTCCAGCCACCCTGATAGAAAAACCGCGATCATTTCCTCGCCAGTTTGATCCGTCCCCGGTGCATTGTCCGGATTCACCGATGGGATGCGGACGAGTTCCTGCAGAAGGGCGACAACATCTTGACTCATGCGGATAGAGTCGCCAACGCATCCCCGGTAAGCAAGGTCTAAGCCGATAGTTTACTTACGCGAGACGGGAAATTGCATGAAAAGCCTTGCTATCTCACAAGATCCGTTTAAAGCCTGCTCCGCACCGTGTTTTTATCGGTGAGGGGTCGAAAAGACGGCTCCACCCTTTTCCGGTCTTCATCGATGAGAGATTGTTTGAGGATAATCGAATCCGCTCATCGACACCGCCTGCCGCCCATAAGGGATGAGGTAGGCAAAATTAGACACATGACCCCGACCTCATTCGAGGCGTTGCCACTGGCTGCGCCCCTGCATCGCGTTTTGCGCGAACTTGAATACACCACTCCTTCGCCCGTGCAGGCGCAAGCCATTCCACTCTTGCTTCAGGGCCGAGATATCCTCGGATGCGCCCAGACGGGCACCGGAAAAACCGCCAGCTTCGCGCTGCCGATCCTTCACGCCCTGCATGAAAATCCTAAGCAGATGCGGCCTAAAACCTGCCGCACGCTGGTTCTTGCACCGACACGTGAGCTTGCGGGCCAAGTCGGAAAAAGCTTCTCCACCTACGGCGCGCATATTCGTTTCAAGCAGACCCTCATCTATGGCGGCGTCGGCCAAAACCCGCAAATCTCCGCGATGCGCGGTGGGGTAGATGTGCTTGTGGCCACGCCCGGGCGCTTGCTCGATCTCATCGACCAACGCTGCGTCGATCTATCTGCTGTCGAGTTTTTCGTTCTCGATGAAGTGGACCGCATGCTCGACATGGGCTTCCACCGCGACGTAAAACGCATCGTTTCTCTGCTCCCTGCCAAGCGCCAGTCGCTGTTCTTCTCGGCGACTCTCGCGCCTAACATTGTAGAGCTCGCGCAAATGATTTTGCAAAATCCAGCCCGGGTGAGCATCGCCCCGGAAACCACGACCGCCGAGCGCGTGGACCAAAAAGTTTGTTTCGTAGATCGCGAAAACAAGAAGCCGCTTCTCGAACTGTTGCTCGCCCAGCAGGCGAAAGCCGAAATCGGAAAACTAACAATTGTCTTCAGTCGCACCAAGCACGGCGCTAACAAACTTGCGAAGGCCCTCTGCGTCGCAGGTTTTCCTGCGGATGCCATTCATGGTAACAAGTCCCAAGCTCAACGTGAAAAGGCGCTCGAAAAATTCAAGAAAGGCCTCACCCCTGTGCTCGTTGCCACGGACGTCGCAGCTCGTGGTGTGGACGTGAAGGACGTCGGCCTCGTGGTGAACTATGATTTACCGAATGAACCTGAAGCCTACGTCCACCGCATCGGCCGCACCGGTCGTGCGGGTGCGGAAGGTCTCGCCGTTTCGTTCTGCGCGGAAGACGAGCGGGAGTTCCTTCGTGAGATCGAAAAAGTAATCAAAGCCGTCATCCCGCGCTGGGATGATCACGCCTGGCATGACGAGTCCCTAGCAGATCGCCATCTCCGCATGAGAACCGGCGGCGGCATGGTCCAAGGCGGTGGAAATCGCGGGGGCGGTCGTCAAGGCGGCGGTGGTGGTGGCGGCAATCGCTCCGGCAACGGCGGAGGTGGTGGCCGATACAGCAGCGGTGGCGGAACGGGTGGCGAAGGCCGCGATTACAGCAACGCTTCACGCGGCAACAATCGGCGTCGTCCCGCTTCCCGCTAACCGATTCAATTCTAACCAAGCGTGGTGATTTCTAGGAATGGAAGTCACCACGCTTTTTTTAGTGAGCGTTGGATGGATCGGTTTGTTAGATTTAGAGGAATCTCGGCTACACGTTCAATTCTCTCCCACTTCTTTTAGCGCGGTTGCTAACGCAGCGGCGTTTTTTTTCTGGATGTCATTGTGTCGTCCACCCGGTATTTCTCTGAGTTTTACGATACCTTTCTGTTGGGCGGCAAGAGTCCGGCTCATCGTCACTGGGATGACTTCATCATTGTTTCCATGCAGAATGACGACCTTGCCCGGGCCACGCGACGCGAGTTCTGCGAGGCGGGCGGAGTTATCAAAGCGATGCCACACCAGCAGCCCTAGCGGAACTCCGATCACTTGGCGGGTCATGTCCATCGTGCTGGTAAATGGTGCGAGCAAAACTCCGCGCTGGATTTTGAAATCGGAGGCAGCGGTCAAGCAGGCACCTGCACCCAAGCTGTGCCCGAAAAACCGCAATCGACGCGAATCCGGGTGCTCGGGCCACCCCATTTCCCGGCATGCTAACGGCACCACTTGATCTAACGATTCTCGGATGTGTCCGGGTGAGGGTGCTCCCTCGCAATCACCATAACCTGGAAAATCTACCAGCACCCATGCATCGTCGGGGGGGGGGCGTAGGCTTCCAACCATTTAGACCAATCAAGGGCCAACGTGCCATTGCCGCCGCAAAAGATCCAGAGGTTCCGCGGCGATTTTAGATTACCTTGGAGAAATGCCCGCTGTTTGCCCTGTGATGTCCGAAAATCGATCGGCCTGCCGTGTGTTTCCTGCTGCCAAAGCGCAGTGGCTCCGGCGGCGTAAGGACGGGGAGAATAGATCAGCTTTGATTGGCAGCCCACGAGAAAAACGAAGGGAACTAACGCAATTATGAGTAAAATCTGAATCACCCGCACGAGGATGCGGCGACCGGTGCAGCAGGAGATTTTTTTAGACGTATCCATGATTTGATCGCACGGTTAAGTCTATCCGCAAAGCAATCCGCACGAGCGACTTTGGATTTCTTCAATGATAAGTTAGACCTCTGCCAATTTGCTCACGTCCCAAGCGGGGAGTCCGAGCTCGGCGTTGATTTCGTTAAACTCAGCGACTTCTGCCTCCGTGAATAAAATGCCGCCGGCTTCATCAGAGCGTTTACGCGCGGCGGCCTCGAGTTGGCCGGGAAGCATCGAATGATCGTTGCCGTGGCCGAGGATGTCTTCGATGACCGCCTTTAAATTTTGCATTTGATTGCGGCCTTGGGCGAAGTTTCCCCCGGAAAGGGCTTCCGGGTGGATGATCTGGAAATAGAAGACCGGTGTGTTTTTTTCATCTGCAGATGGCATGTTGCGTCCGCGGATGGTGGGAAGCGAGCCACCGATGAGCCCACCAAAAATTTCGTTGAGCAGTGACATGCCGTAGCCCTTGTGACCGCCGAAGGGGAGGAGCGCGGCGACTTCGTTAGGGTCGATGGTCGGCTGTCCATTCGCATCCACGGCGGCACCGGGAGGAAGCATTTTTCCTTCGCGCTTGAGTGCCTGGACGCGACCCATGGCGACGGTGGAGGTCGCCCAGTCCATCACGATCGGAAAGCCGTTCGCTTCCATGCTTGGGATCCCCCAGGAGTGAGGATTGGTGCCGAGAGTAGGATATTTGCCACCAAAGGGAACAACCTCGGCGAGGGCGGAAGTGCAATTAGTGTAGGCATAGTAGCCACGCTCCGCAGCTTCCATGACGTAGCCGCCGCCCCAGAGATAGTGGAAACAATTATCTACTGAGATTTGCGCGATCCCGTATTGGTCAGCGAGTTCGATGGCGCGGTCAATAGCGCGGTAGGCGACAGATTGGCCAAGTTTTTTATTAGCATTCCAGCGCTCGGAGGCGGCGAAACGTGAGGGCAGGACTTCGATTTCAGCCCCCGGAACGCAGCCCCCGGTGGCGGAGCCTAGCAGGTGATCGAGGTGGAGAGCCTTCAAGGCGTGGTGAGTGCGGATGCCATGGCGAGCGGCTTCGGCAGCGAGCTTTGCACCTTCATCGGCTTCATCCGCCGTGTAGCCCCGGGATTGGTAAGCTTTTGAAACAAGGGCATCATGGTCTTTACGAGGGATTACGAGAAATTCTGACATCGGTGGGGTTTGTGGAATGGATGTCGAGTCTGTCGGAATTCCGACTGGTGTCGAGTGGGATGCTGAGGCAAATTTTAGCACTCTCAGTTTTAAATGAACCGGCCGGGTGATTCGGAGGACGCTTCAAGGGGCGATGCGCCTTCCGACCACACCGGCCGGCTGTTTGTCGGGGGGAAACCGTTGGAATTATGGATTGCTGCCGTCGGAGAAATTCACCTGCATGGCATTGACCTGAAGCGAGCGTCTAACTTGGATGGTCACCGTGGGGGCTATCAGCTCGAGCCCATAAACGGTTTGGCTGACGATGGCCAAAGTGTAGGTGCCATCTTTCGTGAGTTTCGAATCTAGCTCCGTGACCGGTATGACGGTGCTGGTAGAGATGTCGCGGTCCACGGGGTAGGCTTTGACGATCGTTCCTGTGACGCCGTTGTATTGGCTGCCTTCGTAGAGCATGAGATAAGTATCGCTGCGCGGATAGAGATCATTGAGCAGCAATTCGATCTTTGGGATCTCAAAGCGGATGAGGTCATTGTTAGAAATGCCCTTGATCAGACCTGAGGCGACAGGCCAAACTTGAACGAAGTTAGATGCAATCTGAGTTTGGCTGAGAGTTCCATCGGACAAGGCGTGGACAACGAAGTGCTCCTCACCGAGCGCCTTGGTTGGATCGGTGGCAGTCAAAGAAGACGCTGGAAACCTGAACACCGTTTTGCCGTTAGAAGCGAGATAGCCGCTATACAGTGGCGTATTGGACTGAACTTGCGAGGCGAGCAGCGTCGTCTGTCCCGTGGGATAGGATGCGATGTGTTGTTCAAACAGAACTTGCGTGGAGGCAAGTGGCAAACCGCTGCCGGTGAGCAGACCAGCCACCGTTACTTCAACCGTAAACGGCTTATCCACACGGGTGCGGGGAACTTTACCGTTAGGGTCGAGGGTGATTACCTTAATGTCCGCAGTGGGAAGATACGCACCGACGAGTTTCTGATCCAGTAGGTAGTCTTGCACGGGGCTTTGTTGGATAGTCCAGAGTTGGAACAGGGCACCATTGGCATCGAGCGCGAGGGCGGATGAAGCGGCTCCTACGGCGGCTACCGGCATGTCCCAGACAACGCCCGTTCCCTGTTGGGTTTGGCGGACGAAATTGCTGAAGTTGCTACTTTGGCCAAAAGCGCTAGCAGCAGATAGAGTTAGAAACAGAGAGAGAATTTTCATCGTTTGGTGATGGTTTGTGATTCGGCGTTGATGCGGACTGAAATCGGTCCGCTTTGATGGACGGCAACCACAATCTTATCCTGCTTGGCCCAAAAACTGACGCGTTCGGCAGGCAGGGGCGCATTTCCGGCTGCTTGATCGAAGCTCACTTCGGTGGTGGTGATCCAACTGCGGTTCAGGGTGATGAAGTCGATGAAGGTGAGCAAATTACCCACGGGTTTCACGTCCACGCGTGACTTCATCGCTTCGGGCAGAAAGATGACCGCTCCTTTGGGCACCAAGGTCCAATTTTTCCCGTCGTGAAGAATCATCGACTGTTTGATGATGGATTGATTGGCCGGGGTCGTGACCTTGGCTTCACCCACTGCCGGCTTGGGCAGCTGCATCATGGGGTTGTGCTGCTGGAGTTTCGTCAATGCTTCAGGAGTGATGCGAGGGACGATAGGGCCAGCTGCTAGGCTGCTAGAAACCAGAGCGCAAAGGATCAGTGCGGTTTTCATCGGGGGGCGATGGGTGAGGCTCTTATTCAAAGGTGACGAGCAACACGAGGTCTTGCATGTCGAAATAAGTGGTGCCCGGAGCCGCGGTGGAACATTCCCACAGGATGATCAGATCACGGCTACCGATTTTGATTTTACCGCTGCCGTCGATGTAAGGAGACAGGAAGCTTTTCGCGCTCGCTTGATCGTAGGCTGGGGCATAGCTGGGAGCACTATTCCCATTTTTCAAAACGATCACGTAGGGATCGGACGTGCTAGTGGTGTGCAGTGGAAACCAAGCGGATCCGCTCCAGCCACGACCGCCGAAGTTGATCTTGTCATTTGTGCTAACGGTCGTGTCCACGAGGATGCTCGTTGGGACTACCGAGGTGCCGATGCCGTAAAAGAACCGTGTGAAGGTACTCCCGTTTTTGGACCAAGAGCCTTCGCAGGGAAGAAGCGTGGAGCCGGATTGGAAAGCAACTCCCAGTGTCCGAACCCGCATCTTGAGTGTGGATTTCGGAGTGATGGTTCCAGTGGTGCCGACATCCACGATATCGGTGACGACCGGGTTTGGATAGGCGATCTGCCAACCGAGTTGTGAACGGGCGCCCACACGGACAAGCGTGCGATCGACGGTGAGCGATCCAGTCGGGATCGCGGTGGCAGCAAAGGCGGAGTGAATGGTGCAAAGGCACGCAAGCGCGCCGAACATCAAACGTCCACCACGGGGGGAGTGGGAATGTTTCATTGGGGTGGGGGGGGTGTTAGCTCTTGCGAACTGACGACGTCATTAAAAACCGCGAAATACCGAAAATCAACAATTCCGATGTGATCTACGTGATTGCGTAGGAGAGGCACCGTGAAACGCAATTAAACTGATAGGCTTTTAAGTCGTTTATTTTAAATGATCTATGGAATCAGAAAAAATCCCCACCCGCGCCCGAAACGAGCATGGTGAGGATGAATAGATAACTAAGTTTAACTAACTAAAATACCTATCAGGTAAATCAGCGGTCCAAAATTGAGTTCCAATGCTCCAAGTTATCCTTCTGTGCTTCGAAAAGTGCGGTGGTGTCATCTTGGATGGTAATCGAGTTGATTTTGTCGCCCTTAGCGATCTTATTCACGGCATCTTGTCCCGTGATCACCTCGCCGAAGACCGCATGTTTGCCGTCAAGGTGAGGGGTTGGCAGGTGGGTGATAAAGAATTGGCTGCCATTGGTGTTAGGTCCGGCATTTGCCATGGAGAAAATGCCAGGCTTTTCGTGTTTGAGCGAGCGGTCGATCTCGTCGGCAAACTTATAACCAGGGCCGCCGGAGCCTGTGCCAGTCGGGTCGCCGCCTTGGATCATGAAATTGGCGATCACGCGATGAAAGCTGATGCCATTATAGTATCCGCGCTTGGCGAGGTTGAGAAAATTCGCGGAGGTGACTGGGACTTGAGAAGCGAAGATTCTCGCGTTGATGTCGCCAGCGGTGGTGTGAAGTGTGATTTTGATGTCAGACATGGGCGGCAGATAATACCGGAATTTCGTGTCTGGCAACTCAAGCGTTTGCAATCACCCATCGATATTCACCGGCGATCTGCTCCTCCACCGGGCGCTGGAGTCCGGCGGGGAGGACGCCCCATGTGTAGGTTTCGATTTCGTAGTGCTGACAGGCGTCCGGGTTTTTCCTGCGCCAAGTGAGAACCTCCCTTGTTTGATCGCGGGTAGAGCGAAGGGGAGGGGCGGGTTCCGTATCAAGCGGGATGTGAAAGTGGACGCGCATTTCCTCATAACAGTTAGGATCGCAGTGCCCGTTTTCAACTGCGGCAAAGCACAACGGCAGGTCGGCGAAACGGGTGACGGAACCGTCCATGCCCCGCAGCAATGCCTGATGGAAATAGACAGGTTCGTCGAATGGGCGGATGGCCGCGAGAGCCGCCGGGTCGCGGGGGTCGAGCGCGAGGGCGCTGGAAAGATGGATTTTTGAAATGCGGATGTCGGCGCGTGTTAGGGCGTCCAGGGCGGAATGCGCAGCGTCGTATTCTAACGCAAAATGGCAGGCATCGTAGTTCACACCAATGCGTTTGCGCACGATGTCGGACTGCCCTGCGGCGGCGTGGAGGCGCTCGAAAAATGACAAGGTTTCCGCCGTGTTTTCAAAATGCCCGAGTGGCTCCGGCTCCAGACCGAGGTGGAAATCGTGGCCGGTTTTCTGTGCGAGCGATTCGAGCCACCCGGCGAGTTCGACGAGGTTCGCGAGGATTCGTGACTCATTCACTTGGAAGGTTTTATGCGAGCCAGGGAGGGTGGAAACGGATGCTCCCGTACCTGGCCGAGCAATGACGGATAGAATTTTAAAAAGATCCTTGGTGTAGTCTAGCCGTGCGCGGTCGCTCCAATCCGGCATAAACACCCGTTCCTTTACCCGCGTGCCGTGGAAGCTGCCATAAGGAAATCCGTTGATGGTGAAAACGTAGGTGTTAGTAGTCTCTAGCCATTGTTTGAATTCCGCTAGATTTTCTCCTTCTAGCAGCTCACGCGCGGCGACAGCGGAGAGACGTAGGCCGATAGCGAATGGCTGGTCCACCTCCAGCGTGCCGGAATTCACCAAGAGGTTCCTTACTGCGAGAACGTGGGTTTCTAGCACTTCCCTTGTTTGATCCCAAGTCTCCGCCGGGTGGATGTTCGTGCAGTAGGAGAGGTGATTGGAGGCGATTTTCAAAGAGTGCGGATCAGGTTCTTGCGGAGATTAGTCGCGGAAAATCCAGGACTTCACAACTTTTCATATACTTTCCACCAACCTTCGGCCGCTTTGGCATCTGGCTCTCCGTCGGCAACCACGAGGCGAAAGCGTGAGATGTATTTTTCCCCTGGGACAATCTCCATCTCTCCGTCCTGCTGCGGCGCGTAGCAGAAAAACGGCTCAGAGGGGTGGGCACGAATCGGTTGCGGAAATCGGTAATTCTGCGGATGGCAGAGGATGGTGAGGCCGCAGGTTTCTCCATTGAGCTTGCCGCCGATCCAGCACCACTTCTCGCGCGAGCTGTTGACCTTCGTGCGGTCGGTGAGGCCGGAGGCGGTGAGGAAATGGCAATCAGCCACTCCATTCCAAGCAGCGTTCCCTCGAAATCCAAGGCCGCCGTAGTGGTATTCTGGCAGTTTGAGTGGCGACTCAGTAGCGCAATTCTGAGTGGAGATAAGGTCGATGACGTAGGTGACGCCGCTGGTCGAAACGGTCACGTCCCAAGTTTCGAGCAGGGCGACTTTTCCCGGTTTTACGGTGAGATCGACGAACTGGTGCCGCGCTTGGAATCCTGCCTTTCCGTCCTTTTGCCAAACTTTATCCAATGAGACGAATTCCACGCGACCGGTCTCCGCTCCCATGTTCCAAAAATCTGGCGTGCGGCCTTCGAACTGGGTCTTTGTCCAAGATTCCCAGACGCCGTGATGATGAAGGTGAGTCACCGCGAAATCATCGGTGATGACGCGGCCGGCGGGAGTGTGAATGGACTGGATGTAGCCCCCGCGGATGAAAGCGGGCTTGATGTCCGGCCTTGGACGCTCCCCAGCCTCCCCCTGATAGCGCAAAATTTCTTTGTCACCGGCGCGGATGACAACCTGCTTTCCCTCAAGCACCGCAGTGATTTCATTGACCGCGAAAAGCGTCGAGTTCCATGACACTGAGGCGGCAAAGCAGATTGCAGAAAGTTTCATCCGCTTTGATACGCAGCGCCATCGGTGATTTTTCAAACGTCGGCAGGAGGCAAAAGAAAAGCGCGCATTGGATATCCCCCCGGATCTCTCAACGCGCGCTTTTTTTCACACCTTTCACTTTGCCTTGGTCGCTTGATTTCCCCCCGGATTTCAAATCGACTCAAATGTGGCTGAGCTTTTAAGGCCGAAGTTCGTTGGAGGCCGGAGCACCCTCAGAACGACTTCAAATTACCTGAAATTCAGGAGAACGAAAGGAGTTTATGGTCCCATTTCCGGCCAGGTAGTCCCAAAATCGGCCACAAGGGGCAAAATTAGCATTGAAGGTCAGGTAATGTTGAAAATCCAAATAGCGAGGAGCCGAATATGGACTGGAGTGGAGCCGTGAGAGGGGCGATGCTCTTGCTCAGCAATCATGTCTGACCTTTTCACTACTCCAGCGGCGCTTCCGAACAAGCCAAATCTCTCCGAGCCGCTCGCTGCGCGGATGCGCCCTCGGTCGCTCGAAGAAGTGGCCGGGCAACAGCATATTCTCGCTTCCGGCAAGCTCTTGCGGCGGGCCATCGAGTCGGATCGTTTCGCTTCACTGATTTTTTACGGACCACCGGGCACAGGCAAAACCACCCTTGCAAGCGTGATCGCGAGGACAACCGGGTCGCGTTTTGAATCGCTCAATGGCGTGGAATCTAACGTGGCGGAAATACGCGCAAAAATCGATCAGGCACGCACTTGGCGTGAGCTTCGTGGTGAGACCACAATTCTTTTCATCGATGAGATCCACCGTTTTAACAAAGCCCAACAGGACGTGCTGTTGCCGCATATCGAGCGGGGAATCGTTAGATTTATCGGTGCGACGACGCATAATCCTTACTTTCATGTGAACTCGCCGTTAGTGTCCCGATCTCAGATATTCCAACTCGAGCCGGTGCCCGTGGAAGATATCATCGCTGTGCTTGAGCGAGCGCTTGCCGACCATGAACGCGGGCTGGGGGAACACCAGATTCAAGCGGAGCCCGAAGCCTTGCGTCATCTCGCAGAAAAATCCGATGGAGATGTTAGAAAAGCCCTCAGCGCATTAGAGCTCGCAGGACTCACCACGCCAGCGGATGGGGATGGCATCGTGCGATTGACGCTCGCAGTCGCCGAGGAGTCAATTCAGCGGAAGGCCGTCGTTTATGATATGGATGGAGATGCCCACTACGACACCGCCTCCGCATTCATCAAATCTATCCGCGGCTCCGACCCTGATGCCGCACTCTATTGGCTGGCGAAAATGTTACACGCCGGGGAGGACCCCCGTTTTATCTCGCGGCGCTTGGTGATCGCGGCTTCTGAAGACATCGGCCTAGCAGATTCTAATGCGCTGCGTGTGGCGCTCGATGCCCATGGGGCGTTAGAATTCGTAGGAATGCCGGAAGGTCGGATTCCATTAGCGCACGCGACCGTCTATCTGTCTACCGCTCCGAAATCGAATACTGCTTACGCCGCGCTCGGTCGAGCGATGGCCGATGTGGAAAATGGAAGAACACTCGCGGTTCCGCCTCATTTGCGCACGCAGACGCGGAAAAAACTTGCTGCCGCTTCTGGCGAAACTGAGGAAGCGATGAAGTACTTGTATGCTCACGATTATGAGGGTGCCTACGTGCCTCAAGCGTATCTACCAGAAGGTCGCATTTACTATCAGCCTGGGGACCAGGGCTCGGAGAAACGCATCAAAGAGAGGCTAGATTTCTGGAGGAAATCTTTTTGTTAGATCGAGCAACGCATATCGGAAGGCATGGATGCAACCCAAACACCTTTTTCAGTTATGTCATCTGCGGCACCTACGCATGAGTGCCTCGGGCATGTGGGCGGTATGACCCGTCTCTGCAGTGTCCACAGGCAAAAATTGCCGGTCTTTATGGACGGAAATGCGATTAACGAAAAAATCTTCGGCAAAACGTCTATGGCAAATAAGGTGCTTTCTCCCGAAAGACGAGAAGGGGCGCAGTCAAATTTAGTAGCGCCCGTGCCCAAATTTTACCCCTTGCGCGATATAGAATGCCGGACGAAAACCTCACTCACATAATGTTACCTATTTTTACTCATCCCTTGACGACATTCCTTGTGGGCGTACTTTTGGCGCTGGCCGTGATTGCTTGGCTGCTGGGTGCTTCAACTCCGCCGAATCACTCCGCCGAGTTTATTTCTTCCTATCATCAGGAAATTGAGAAAACGGGTAGCAGTGGTTTTGTCGCGGGAAGTGCGGGAGAAGTGGCGGCTTTACACCGCTTTGAGGAATTTCTCAAAGGAATCGGTCATGCAAAATTCATTCGGGAAAATACCACGAAGGTTTATGCCGCAGATGCGTTTCTGGATGACACTTTGGTAGTTCATCATGGTGCAGCAGCCATCGAAGATTACTTTGTGAAAACCGCTGGGAACATGACAAGCTGCGAGGTGAGTATCGATGATGTTTCAAAATCCGGAGAAAACTATTATGTGCGCTGGACGATGATTTTCGCTGCGTCGGCGATGAGTGGGGGGAGACCAGTGCATTCCGTGGGAATCAGCCAAGTTCGATTTGATCGAGAAGGAAAAGTGGCCTTCCATCAGGACTTTTGGGACTCTGGAAAAAACTTTTACGCACATCTTCCCATTGCGGGGGGTGTGATTGGATTCATCCGTAAGCGCCTAGAATAATTCACCCTCCCGAAACCAATGGAACCAAATCTAACCATTCCGACATCGAGAAAGCGCGGCATTCTCGCTACTGCGTTCCTAACATTTGCACAGTGGTTGGATTCCGACTATCGAAGGGAGGAAGCTCCAGATCCCTCGACGCTTCCAGAAAAGGTCAACTGGCAGCGGACCTTGCCCTTTATTTTTCTTCATGTCGGGTGTCTCGCAGTGCTCTGGGTGGGTATAAGTTGGGTCTCCGTGACGGCGGCAGCGTTTCTGTATCTGATCCGCATGTTTGCGATCACCGGTTTCTATCACAGATACTTTTCCCACAAAACATTCAAAACATCGAGATTCTGCCAGTTTCTGTTCGCGGTGATCGGTAACAGCTCCATGCAAAGGGGCCCTCTTTGGTGGGCGGCCAACCACCGGCACCATCACAAACATTCGGATCATGAGGAGGACATCCACTCGCCCGTCGTCAGTGGCTTTCTGTGGTCACACATCGGTTGGCTCACCTCGATGAAGAATTTCCCCACCGCTTACAAAAATGTTCCCGATTTGAGCAAATATCCAGAATTGTTGTTTCTCAACCGCTTTGATCAGACGGTTCCTTTCGCCTACGGCTTTCTGATGTTAGGAATTGGTTGGTTGCTAGAATCGTTCTTTCCTGAGACGGGTGTGACAATCGGTCAATTCTTTATCTGGACGTTCTTCATCAGCACGACGGTTCTGCTTCACGGCACATTATGTATTAACTCAATGGCTCACGTTTGGGGCAAGCGTCGCTATGAAACGGATGACGATAGCCGAAATAGTTGGATTCTAACTTTGATCACGTTAGGCGAAGGGTGGCATAACAACCATCACCGCTATCCCCATTCGGTACGGCAGGGTTTTCGTTGGTGGGAACTGGATGTGACTTATTATGGTCTTAAAATTCTATCGTGGACGGGGTTGATCTGGGACCTCCGCCCGGTGCCGCAGATCGTGCTTGAAGAGGGCTTGGCCCCAACGAGGAATCAACAACCGAGCGCATGAAGCGGCAGCGCATTGCGATTGTTGGCTCAGGAATTTCCGGCCTAGCGTCCGCGTGGTTTTTACAACGCGATCACGACGTGACTGTTTTTGAAAAGGATGACCGGATAGGCGGGCATTCACATACAGTGATGGTAGAGGAAAATGGCGGGCAAATCCCGATAGATACCGGGTTCATGGTCTATAATGAAGTTACCTACCCGTTACTTACCCGTTTGTTCAAGCAATTGGATGTGGCCACCAAGTCAACTTCGATGTCATTCAGCGTGCAGCATGTGGGAGACGATCTTGAGTTCAATGGTGGCAGTCTCAATCTGTTATTCGGGCAGCGCCGCAATCTGGTGAACCCTCGGTTTTGGAAAATGTTGATCCAGATCAATCGTTTCAACCACGAGACAGTTAAGGAATTAGAGGATCGCGCGTTTGGAGAAATGTCACTCAAGGATTATGTGAAAGCCCGCGCTTATGGCGATGATTTCCTGCGCTGGTATCTCTCACCGATGGCCGCCGCCGTGTGGTCGAGTCCACCTGAAAAAATTGAACGCTTTCCAGCGAGAACCTTGATGCGTTTCTGGCACAATCATGGATTTCTGGGGCTAGATACCCAACATCCGTGGCGCACCGTTTCGGGTGGCTCACGTTGTTATGTGGACAAACTTGCAAAGTCCTTTGAACACAAAATTCACCGCGGCGCGGGTGTGACCGCAATATCATGTTTGGCAGAAGGCAAATCAAAAGTGATATTGAGTGATGGAAACTACCAGGAGTTCGACAAAGTTGTGATAGCAGCTCACGGCGATCAGGCGCACCGAATGTTGGTGGACCCAACCTTGTTAGAAAATGATTTATTGGCCCGATTTTCTTTCCAACAGAATGAGGCCCTACTGCACACGGATACCCGCTTCATGCCAAAAACCCGGCGCTGTTGGGCGGCGTGGAACTACCGAATTGATCGTACTGCAAATGGGGGAAATCGCTATTCCACCCATTACTGGATGAACGAGTTACAAGGCGTGTCAGATCGGGAACAATACTTCGTTTCTATCAATCCATCGTCATCACCGCGAGTAGATTCCATCAAGCGCCATTTGTTATATGAACATCCGTTGTTCGATTTGGAATCAGCATCCGCGCAAGAGCGCTTGCCGGAACTGCACAAAGCGGGGCAAGAAAGCGGCAGATTTTTCTGTGGTGCCTGGCAACGCTACGGGTTTCACGAGGACGGGCTGTGGTCAGCGGTGAACGTCTGCACTGAGATTTTAGGAAGGAACCCATGGTCATGAACGCAATCTATGAATGCGCTGTGGCCCATTGTCGGCTTGTACCGAAGCGGCATGCATTTAATTATCAGGTGTTCATGTTGTCCGTGAATCTCGATGAAATTCCCGCCATCGCAAAACGGATTCCATGGTTCAGTCACAACCGCTTCAATCTATTTTCCATTAATGATAAAGATCATGTAGATCTAGGAAAGCCGGGTGGAATTCGCGCGAACCTAACACAATGGTTGGCGAACGAAGGTATCGACTGTCCAGCAGATGCTAAGGTCCGCCTGCTTACTTTTCCGCGCGTCTTGGGATATGGATTCAATCCAGTTTCCTTTTACTACATTGAATCGGCTAACGGTTCACCGCTGCTCGCCGTTGCGGAAGTGGTGAATACCTATCGGGAAATGAAACTTTTCGCATTGGATCATTTGGGCGCGGACGGGATCTGGCATCGAAGGGTGGCAAAGAATTTCTATGTGTCACCGTTTTCCGACCCAGGCTTGGAGTTTGATTTCCGACTGGGGATTCCGGATCAAGAGTGGCGGGTGAACATCGACGATTATGATGCGAACGAGCGGATGCTGCTCAGTGCGATCCGCGGGCAGAGACGTAATCTATCCGCCAGTCGGTTGCTCTGGTATGCTTTCAAATATCCGATGCTGTCGGTGAAAATCATCGGCTTGATTCATTGGCATGCGTCTCTATTATGGATGAAGAAAGTGCCGTATTTCAGTAAAGTTGATCGCCGGGAAGCACAACTCGACGTCATGAGGCCTCACACGAGCTTGAAAGAAAACCAACCATGAATGCTCTAATCGAATTTGAGAATGAACTCGTCCCTCAGAAGGCGGTTGCACATCCGGTATCCGGTTTTGCAGAGCAGATGGTCGTCAAGTTACTCGAAAAAATGCCTATCGGGGGATTGCGTATGGAATATGCTGCCGGCCGTTTGCGGCATTTCGGCGAGCCCGGCGCAATCGTCACTGCGAGGGTTTTTGTGCGGAATGATAGGGAGTTTTTCAAACGCTGTGCGTTCTATGGGAACATTGGAATGGGCGAGGCTTATACCGACGGCATTTGGGACACGGACGATATCGCCTCAGTGATTTCCTGGTTTGTTTTGAACGTGAACGCACTCCAAGGCGCGGATACGTCATCCGCCAATCTTCCGGGTGTGAATGTATTGAAAATCGTCAACTGGTTCAGGCATCTGCGAAGGGAAAACACCGTGGTGAACAGTCGCCGAAATATTGCGGAACATTACGATCTGGGAAATGACTTTTACCGCCTCTGGCTCGATCCGAGCATGACTTACTCCAGTGCGCGTTTTGAGCGTGCGGATCAATCGTTAGAAGAGGCACAAATCGGCAAATACGATGTCCTATGCCGTAAGCTGAAACTGGTGCCAGGCGATCATGTGTTAGAGATCGGTTGCGGTTGGGGAGGTTTCGCGGTGCATGCGGTGAAAAACTATGGCTGCCGCGTGACTGGGTTGACTCTATCAGAAGCCCAAGCGGCTTATGCTAGAGTTCGAATTGCGAAAGAGGGATTAGAGGATCGGATCGAAATCAGGATTCAAGACTACCGGCATGTCGATGGCATGTTTGATAAAATCGCCTCTATCGAAATGTTAGAAGCCGTGGGAGATAAGTTTCACGAGTCATTTTTTGCTAAGTGTGCTCAGGTGTTGACCCCTGGTGGTCTGCTAGGCGTGCAAATGATTACTGTTCCGGATTGCAGTTACGCCAGTTTGAAAAAGAACGTGGATTGGATTCAGAAACATATTTTCCCAGGTTCATTGCTTCTGAGTGTCGGGCGGGTTAATCAAGTTTTGTTGAAAACCGGTGATCTGTTCATGCATGACCTTGAAGATTTGGGGGCTGACTATGCTCGGACACTTTCCGATTGGTATGATAATTTTAACAGCGCGCTCGATCCAGTGAGGGCACTTGGATTTGACGAGCCATTTATTAGGAGTTGGAACTATTATCTTAAATACTGCGAAGCCGCGTTCAGGACACGCAATATTTCGGTGGTGCAAGGAATTTATACCCGGCCTAACAACGCTAACTTGCATCACCCGTTTACTGAAGGGCGAGTCTGATGGGTATGCTTGAATTATTACTATCGGAAGATAAACCCAGTTGTTGGCGACGCTGGCTGGTGGCCCCTGTTATCACCCAACTGACTTGTGGTATTTCTCCTGAGCGTCTCGCATGGACGATCAGCCTTGGTGTGGTTACCGGGATATTTCCTGTGATGGGAACAACCACGTTGGTTTGCCTCTTGGCGGGGTGGATGTTCCGGCTTAACCAACCGGTATTGCATGTTTTTCGGGCAGTCGTTTACCCGCTTCATCTCGCGTTAATTTTAGTTTTCATTCACATGGGACAACACTTGTTCAAAGCGCCATTGCTATCATTTTCGATTCCCGAGTTGATGGTTAAATTCAAAGACAGCCCGCTTCAATTTGGTCGTGATTTTGGACTTGCTGCCTTTTATGGCGTCGTGGCGTGGGTGCTTGTTGCGCCGTTTGCAGTGATTCTTTTGAAAATTTCTGTTATTCCAATTCTCCGACAATTGCGGGTTGCGATACTCAAACGTACGGAGGTGACACCGTGAGTCTGGGTTTATCGGCTGCTGCGGGATTAGCTTTGATGGGCTTGGTGTTCCTTGTCTCTTGGGGTTTTGCGCGACGGTGCGATAACTACTCGCTCGTTGATGTCGTATGGGCCTTTGGGATTGGTCTAACTGCTTGGTTCTGGTTGATCCCTAGTGAGTGGCACGCGAAACAATGGGTGGCGGCTGTCATGGTGAGTCTCTGGAGTCTGCGTTTAGGGTGGCATCTGCAAAAACGAATTCGCCACCACCATCCCCAAGAAGATGCGCGATATATTAAGCTCAGGGAGGTTTGGAAAGATCGCGAGGTGTCTGCGTTTTTCTGGTTTTTCCAAGCACAGGCCGGTTCGGTGGTTTTGTTAGCGCTCCCGTTTTTGTTCATCGCCCGAGATGCAGATCACCCATGGGGAATGTGGGAGTCCGTTGGATTAACGTTGAGCCTCGTCGGAATCGCAGGTGAAGGATGGGCAGATGCACAAATGGCTGCATTCAAAAAGACCAACGGCGATTCGAAAGCTGTCTGCCAGTCTGGATTGTGGTATTATTCACGACATCCCAATTACTTTTTTGAAGCTGTCATCTGGAGCGGTTTTTATATCTTCGCCTGTGGCTCCGAGTGGGGTTGGGCGACGCTTCATGCCCCAGCGATGATTGTCTATTTGTTGTTACGTGTGACCGGTATCCCTCCCACCGAAGCTGCGGCGGTTCTTCGCAAGGGTGATGCTTACCGAAACTATCAGAAATCGACCAGCGCCTTCATTCCTTGGCCTCCGCGCCAGAAAATCTAAATTTAAAAATCATGATCAATACCGACCAAATTCTAGCAAAAGATGTCATCCCTGATAAATTGATCCGCTTAGGGATTCGCAGCCGTCTGGCGGGAACTCTGGCACCTTTCGAGAAGCTGAACTGTGAGCAACGCCAAGCCCTACTGATGAAGCATGTGGACGAACTTCGCGCGAGTCCCATCGCTATTGCCACCGCCGAGGCAAACGAACAGCACTACGAACTGCCTACCCGGTTTTTTGAAAGGGTTCTCGGTAAGCATATGAAATACAGCTCAGGTTACTGGGACGAGGGAGTGACTGAGATTGAAGAATCGGAGGCACGCATGCTTGCTCTAACTTGTGAGAGGGCGGGATTGGTCAATGGCCAGCGCATTCTGGAACTTGGCTGCGGCTGGGGCTCCCTCACGCTCTGGATAGCTGCGCACTATCCGAATTCAAAGATTACGGCCGTCTCCAATTCGCTGACTCAGAAGCTTTACATCGATGCACAGCTCGCGGCACGCGGTCTAACCAATGCAGAGGTCAGAACGGTGAACATGATCGATTATCAAGGCGAGGGTGTTTCGGTTTTTGATCGAGTGGTATCAGTGGAAATGTTCGAGCACATGAAAAACTATCAGATGCTGCTCTCACGAATATCGAACTGGTTGAAACCCGGAGGCTGTCTATTTGTGCATATCTTCACCCACCGGGAATATGCCTACCATTACGAAGCAGAAGGTGAGGATGACTGGATGGCGCGGTATTTCTTCACAGGTGGGCAAATGCCCTCGGACGATCTCTTGTTATATTTCCAAGATGACCTAAAAATAGAAGGTCACTGGCACGTCAGCGGTTCACACTATCAGAAAACATCCGAAGCGTGGCTTGCCCGAATGGATGCGGCGCGTGACGAATTGCTGCCTCTGATCGGTGAAACCTATGGAGCGGATCAACAAACCCGTTGGTGGGTATATTGGCGGGTGTTTTTCATGTCATGCGCTGAATTGTGGGGATACCGCAATGGGGGGGAATGGATCGTTTCCCATTACCGCTTTCGCAAGCCAGAGTGAAATCTATCAAAATGTCTTTCTCAAATGGGAAGGTAGGATGTTGAGCTGCTCTCGATACTTGGCAACAGTCCGCCTCGCAACTTTGATGCCTTGTTTATCGAGTGCCTTCATCAGCACTTCATCAGAGAGTGGCTTGGCCGGATTTTCGGCGCTTACCAGTTGTTGAATGGCCTCGCGAACACCTGCGTTAGAAACTTCCGCACCGTTCGTGGTCTGGTATCCGGTGGCGAAGAATGCACGCATTTCCATCAGCCCATGAGGTGTTAGGATATACTTGCCGGCTACCGCTCTTGAAATGGTGGTGGCATGAAGGCTGAGCTCTTCGGCGATGTCGTTCATGGTGAGGGGTCTCAGATGACGATGGCCTTTTGTTAGAAAAAGTGGCTGGTGTTCAATGAGCTTGTGGGCGATTGCGAGGATCGTTTCCTGACGGAGTGAGATCGCGTGGATGAGGCTGCGGCCATCGCGGATTTGGTCTCGAAGGAACTGACGGGCCTTCGCGTCTGTCCCTGTTTTTCCGATCATGTCCTTGTAGAAATCATTGATGCGGAGATTGGGCAGATGCTCCCCGGTTAGACGGGCGTACCAACGACCGTCATCGTCCCGTTCAATGACCGCATCGGGTAGAATGTAAGGGTTGCCAGTGGGATCGAATTCACCACCGGGATTCGGGGTGAGGCGTCCAATTCGCGAGGCAGCTTCGGCAATGCGTTCGACGTTCGTGCCGAGTGCACGCGCGATTTGAGGATGTTTCTTGCGGGCAAGATCTTCGAGGTGATCACGAACAATCTTATACTCGATGGTGTCCTTGCCAGTGGTTCGTTCGAGTTGCAGTAGCAGAGATTCCGGGATACCCGATGCTCCAATGCCTGCGGGGTCGAACGACTGAATTAGGCTGAGCGCCTCCTCAAGGTCCTTCGGCTTAATTCCCAAGCGGACGCCCAGCGTTTTGGCTGGAAGGTCTAGGAATCCGCGCTCATCAAGATTCCCCAAGATTGCTTTAGCTGCCTCACGAATCTCAGGGTCAACCATCGAAAGGTCGAGCTGGTTTTGTAGATGCTGTTGAAGTGTCTCGGGGGCCACGATCGAATCATACATTCGCTGCCGCCTCTCCTCGTCCTCGCTGGTCCACGGTGAACTTTTCCCTTCGAGGATGGTGCGATCGCGCCAGTCGTCGTCAGTTTGGTTCATGTAATCCAGCGAATCCGCTTCCTCCGGATCGGGAGATTCCTCATCAAGGGAGATGCTTTCCGTGATGTCCTCAAGAACTGGATTTGTCTCCAGCGCCTGCTGGACAAGCTGCGAAAGCTCAAGGGTCCCCGCCTGTAAAATCTCCAAGCTCTTGCGCATCTGTGGCGCGAGAGTCTGCTGCTGGGAAAGCGCCTGATGGAGGAATGTTTCTGGCATGCAACTTCGTCGGCAACTTCATTGCCGAGGCAACGCTATGCATTCCTAATTGAAATTGCAGCAAATTTCGTGCCATTAGTTTGAAATATATTATTTGACTGTCACGAAATCGGGTACCATCACTTCGACCGAATGGAGTTTTTAAGTTCATGCCGCATGACTTATGTGGAAACCGTTTGAGATATCCGATTGCTTCAGGATGGGTGATTTTCACTCCATCGGCAGCCCTGCGGCTCTCCAACTGTCGATTCCCAGGCTCAAAACTGAAATTTTGTAGTCCCGTCTGGCAAGTTTGTGGGCGACTCCCCGTGCTTCTGGACAGCCGAAATTGAAACAGTAAACCACCACCTTCTTGCCTGATGCGAGCGCTGTTTGAATCTCCAAGTCTCGGGACTGAATCTGGGCAATGTAGTCGGTGTAGGGCCAGTTGATTGCCCCGGGAATGTGATCAATTTGATAGAAATAGGGGACACGCACGTCGTAAATCAGCACCTTGCCGGATTGTTGCAATTGGAAGAGTTCCTCCAATCCAATCGAGGACGATTTTCCGATAGATTTGTGAGTGGATGAAACTTTAAGCGCTTTGCTGTGAGGTTTTTCGATAGCCTTGGTTACAGGTTCCTCCGGTGTGCATGAATTCAAACAAATGATGCCTAAGAGCCCCAGTATTCTGATGAGTTCCGGGATTTTGTTCGTGAAATTTTGCACGCCCATTTCGTATCGGCTTGAGCGAGCGTGGTCAAAGGGGAACTCATTTTCGTAGTGATACGCTTTGCCTTTGCCACAGTGGGCTTCGAGTGGCATCTTGCGACGATCTTTGCAATGCAGCGTTTGATCCGCCATTTTCTTTTGTTAGCAGTTCTATGTTTCGTGCCGTCCTGCCAAACGGTGAAATTTTATGGGCAGGCTGCGGGTGGGCAGTTTGAAATTTTTCAAAAAAGTCGCCCAATTCCGCCAATCATCGCGGATCCACATACGAATCCTAAGCTCCGCAAACAGCTCGTGGCGATCCAAAGCATTCGACGATTCGCTGCAGATCATCTATCGCTTCCCGGCACGAAAAGTTACGGGACTTACGCCGATCTCGGCCGCGAGTATGTGACGTGGGTGCTTTATGCCTCGCCCGAGTTTTCCCTCAAACCCAGAACTTGGTGGTATCCGTTCCTCGGTCACCTCGACTACCGAGGTTTTTTCAAGGAGGAAGATGCTAGGCAGTTAGCGTTAGATTTGCGGAAGAAAGGCGACGATGTAGAGATTGGCGGGGTCGATGCTTATTCGACACTCGGCTGGTTTCACGATCCGGTGCTGAACTGTTTCGTCCAGAACTCCGACATCTATCTGGCGGAGCTGATCTTTCACGAACTCACGCACCGGCGGCTATTCCGCCATGGCGATACTGCTTTTAATGAATCCCTTGCTAGTGCGTACTCCGAGGAAGGCGTGAAACGCTGGTTGATCGCTCAGAAGCGCAACGCCGACCTCCTCCGGTATGAAAAACTATTGGTCCGGCGCAGTCAGTTCTATGATCAAATCGACAGCGCCCGCCTGCAGCTTGAACGACTTTATGCTAGCGGAAAATCGAATGAGCAGATGCGCCGCGAAAAATCCGCCGTTCTTCACGAGCTCCGAGAAAACTTCCGCGATCTTCGCCGCCGCTGGGGTGGCCACGGATTGGAATCTTGGTTGAAAGAGGATCTCAACAACGCACATCTCATTTCGATCATCACCTATCAAAAAAATGTGCCCGTTTTCCATCAGCTACTCAAGGACTGCGGAGGAAACGTGGATCTATTTTTTGAAAAAGCCTCCCGACTGAAGTTGGGAAAATAGCGTCGATCCGGCGGACCGCGTGTCCGCTGCACCTAACATTCAGAATGATCGTGCTCCTTACTTCTTCTTCGCGTTGTTGAGTGCTTGGGAAAACCAGTCGTTGTTCGGGGCGGAGTTGGGGGCAAAATTCGTGTTGCGGCCACTTGAGTTGCGGTGACCACCACCGTTGTTAGGGCGAGAGTCGCGATCATCGGCGGACGAGCGGCGTTGATTTTCCAAATCCACCTTACTCTTCATCGAGAGGGCAATACGGTTTCGCTTGAGATCGACTTCGACGACGGTAACATGCACTTTTTGGCCGACTTTGACGACTTCGGAGGCATCGCGGATGAAGTGGTCTGCGAGCTGACTCACATGCACGAGGCCGTCTTGATGGACGCCGACATCGACGAAGGCACCGAAGGCCGTAACGTTGGTGACGATGCCGGGGAGCTTCATGCCGATTTGCAGATCAGACGGTTTTTCGACGCCATCGACGAAGGAGAAGAGTTCGAATTGTTTGCGCGGATCGCGGCCGGGTTTGGCGAGTTCGGCGACGATGTCCTTGAGCGTCGGCAGGCCGACTTGGTCATCGACGTATTTGCTTAAATCGATCTTCTTGCGGGCGGCTTCGTTTTCTAGCAGGTCTTCCACTTTGCAACCGGCGTCGCCTGCCATTTTCTCAACCAGCGGGTAGCGTTCTGGGTGAACGGCGGAGGAGTCTAACGGGTGCTTGCCGCCACGGACGCGGAGGAAACCTGCGGCTTGCTCATAGGCTTTCTCGCCAAGGCGCGGGACTTTTTTCAATTGCTCGCGCGAGGTAAATGCTCCGTTTTCATTCCGCCAGGCGACGATGTTTTCCGCGAGTGAGGCGTTGAGACCGGAGACGTAGGAGAGGAGTTGCTTGGAGGCGGTGTTGATCTCCACGCCCACGGCGTTCACGCAGCTAACAACCGTATCGTCGAGGCTGGCTTTGAGCGCGCGTTGATCGACATCGTGCTGATATTGGCCGACGCCGATGGCTTTCGCATCGATTTTCACC